>JAZKZL010000413.1:0-3996 GCA_045612645.1 Oscillospiraceae bacterium | reverse complement strand
GGCTGTTGTGGCAGCTCCCGATCTTGAAGCTGTCGTAGCGGCTGAAGCTGAAAAGAAAGCGGAGGAAAAGAAACAGAAGTCTGAAAACGGTAGAAAGTTCAATATCCGCAATTTCAAGCATGGAACATTCGCAGTAGTGTTCACACTGGTGTTCATCGGCGTTCTCGTTCTTGTGAATGTCATCGTGGGCATTCTTTCGGATCGTTTCAACGCAAGCGCCGATCTTTCCGCAGGTGGTATGTACACCATCGATGAAAAGACCGAAAACTTCGTGAAAGAGCTTGACCATGATATCACTATCACGCTGCTCAATTCCGAATCCGATTACGAGGCAATGGGTACTGTCTACAAGCAGGTAAATGAGATCCTTAAGAAGATGGAAGTCGCTAATGACCGAATCACACTGGATTATCTGCTGCTGGATCAGAACCCCAACTTCTCCTCCCGTTTCACCGGAGAGACTCTTGAAGCCAACTACATCGTGGTTGAGTGCAAGGATACAGGCAGATACCGTATCATTCCTGCCGATGAGTATATCACCATCGATCAGGAGGCGTATTACGAGGCTTATTATGCGGCTTATTATTCGCAGACAAGCTTTAACGCTAATGATTTTATCTATTCCAACATCGAGCAGGAGGCAGTCTCCGCTATGATGTATGTGGCAAATGACGAGCTTGTACGCATTGCTTTCACAGAGGGATACGGCGAGCTTGACAGCACTGCGCTTCAGTCGCTGTTGAAGAAGAACGGCTATGAGGTCGAGTCTATCAATCTCACTCAGGTCGAGGAGATCGACAGTGATATCGACTTTGTTGTGATGTTCGCGCCCACAATGGACGTTGATGTTGACAACCTCACAAAGCTTGACAGATTCCTTGATAACGGCGGTCAGTTTGATAAGAACGTCGTGTATTTTGCGTCAACAAGTCAGCCTGAGACCCCCAATATCGAGGGCTTCCTGAACGACTGGGGCTTATCTGTTGGCTATGAGGCTATCGGACAGAGCGATACCAGCAAGATCATTGCGCTTACAGGTACTCTCAATCCCTATATCCATCTGCAGGATGTATGCGATACAAATTATGCAGGCAGCACTTACGGCAACAACCTGTATTTCTACGGTATGAATATGCGTCCCGTTAAGCAGATATGGGAGGGCGGCACAAAGGGCAATATCGAGCAGGAGATCATTCTGAGATCCTACGATAATGCATTCCTGTCTCCTCTCACACAGCAGGGTGACGAGGAATTCAGTCTCGATACCGCTGAATCGGGCGTATTCAATAACGCTGTTGTGGCTTACAGAGTTCACAGCACCAATCAGAATGTCAGCAGACTTGTTGCGTTCGGCTCCGAGTATTTTGCACTGGATATGTTCCTCGAATACAGCAATGCAAACAACAGTGCATTCCTTGTAAATATGTTCAATTATATCTGTGGCAGGGAAGAGGGAATCACCATCACACCCAAATCCTTCTCCGTAAGCGGATTCGACATGACAGCAGGCACCGCAAACACACTTGCAGTGTTCCTGTGCATCGTTATTCCCGTTATCGTTATCGTACTCGGTATCGTTATCTGGGTACGCAGGAGGCACAGATAATGGCGAAGTTAAGCAAAAACACAAAAACTATTATTATCGCAGCAGCTCTGCTGTTGGTGCTTGGCATCGTCTGCCTTGTGCTGGTTATGACAAAGCCCGAAGGCTCGGAGGATACCTCCTCCGGTTCTTCCTCTGCGGTGAGTAATACCGAAGAAACAGCAACTGTTCTCACAAATAAGGACGGATCTCAGGTAGTTGCTTTGCAGATCGAGAACGAAACAGGCAGCTACACCTTTAACAGAGATGAACGTGCTGTCTCGGCAACTGACAGCGAAGGCGTTGTTTCCACAACGGATGAGTATTTCTGGGTAAGCCCTGAAATGGCAGGTCTCGAGCCTAACGACACCACAGTCAAGGCGCTGATGAACACCATGGCAGGCATGACCGCAAACAAGACTGTTGAGGAAGGGGCTGAGGATCTTGATAAGTACGGACTTCAGCAGCCTCTTGCAACCGCAAAGATAAGCTTTGAGGACGGCACTTCCGAGACTGTACACTTCGGCATTAGAAACCCTGCCGCCGAGAACTTCGTGTACTGCCGCAAGGATGGCAGCAGCGATGTTTATCAGATAGGATATTACACCGTAAATAAGGCGTTCTATGCGATCAACGATTTCGTGGATCTCACGTTCACTGACGGTTATAATCCCGAATCTCCCAAGGAGCTTGATTACATGGTAGTCGAGCGCAAGGATTTCGATGAGCCTATCGAGATAGCCTATATGTATGATATTCAGGATGAGGCGCAGGATATCAATTCTGTTATCACCACATTCAATTCCCACAGAGTTACAAGCCCCGTGCTTGCAGAGGTTGATTCCACCAAGGGACAGAACTACTGCTATGGTCTGTACGGACTTACAGCAGCGTCCTGTGTGGCGGTCTCTGCGGATGATGAGCTGATTGCGGCAACAGGTCTTGACGATCCTTTCTGCAAGGTCACTTTCAAGTACGGTGGAAAGCGCAATATACTCTATATCGGCGATCCGATCGTGACCACCACGGAGACGGATGCGGATGATACACCCACGCTCACAACAGTTACAGGCTATTATGGCATGATAGAGGGCAATAACGGTATATATGCCTTTGCAACAAGCTCACTGCCATGGTGTACGATGACTCTTGAGGATATCGTTTCAAGACGTCCCGTTTCGCCTTATATCTACACGATAGATAAGCTGACTATCACCACTCCCGAGAGGGAATACCTGTTCACTGTCACAGGAGACGCGAAGCAGAACAACTTTACTCTTGACGGCACGGAGCTTAACGGCGACAAGTTCAGGCAGCTTTATCAGCAGCTTATCTCTGCAATAGGCGACGAGCTTTATCTCACTGACGGCGAGTATGAGCCTTATATCACTGTAAAGTTTGAGTACCGTGACGAATATCATGAGGTATACAACACCGAAAGCGACGTGATCGAGTTCTATCAGTCTGATGACCGCAAGAACATCGTCCGTGTAAACGGCAAGGTGCTGTTCAAGGTGCGTCAGATCTACACCGACCGCCTGCTTGATAATATCGATGCGCTGATAAACGGCGGTGAGCTGCAGCTCAACTGGTAATGGCGGCAAATTATTCCCGAAGCTACGGCTTCAAATTTAAATATAGACGGAGGTATTCACATGGCTGAAAACAATTTTTTCTATTACAGAGGCTTCCCGCTTGTTCGCAGCGGCAATGAGATGTACTACGGAAGCATGGGCGATAAGTTCGTGACCAAGCTCACTATCCGTGAGAGCGAGAAGTTTCAGGATGTAGATATCCCGACAAAGGTAATGGTGCAGCTGGTTCCCACAGGAACAGAGGCTGTTGACCTGACAAAGATCAGAAAGGGAGAGATGGCAAATCTCTACGAGGCGCTGGATACAGCGTATGTATGGCTTGCCAAGGAACTTTTCTGATTAAGACAGAACAAGAAAGAGCAGTACGAGAGTGCTGCTCTTTTTGCGTATTCAGTTAACCTGCTGTGACTATAAGCGCCTCGGGTATGGCGGCGGCAAGCACTGCAAGCAAATAGAAAAAGAATCTTACCGTGTAGCTGCTGCCGACGGTGCCGTCAGTGAGAACTCCGCTCCTGCCCGTGGCAACACTCAGCAGCATGGAGGAAAATTCCGCCGAGCGATGTGCAGCTGCGGAAATAACGATGGTGTACACTGCAAGCGTCAGTGCATTCAGATAGCTGCCTGACATGGCGTAAGCAGCTGCTGTAAGTCCCGCTCCAAGACCGTATATGGGCGGTATCATCCACACAAGCAGAGCGCCTGCGGCAAAATATCCCAGCAGATATTCCGCTAACAGAAAGCCTCCGCATTGCAGCAGCCTGTCCGTAAGCGCTTCGAGAAAGGCTTTGCTTTCAGGCAATATTACACCGCCTTTAACAG
>JAZKZL010000412.1:0-1862 GCA_045612645.1 Oscillospiraceae bacterium | reverse complement strand
GGCGGTCATGGCTTCGGAGAGCTGCTGCTCACCCATGCAAAGTACGAAACCGCACGTTTGGGCTATGAGAATCTTTATGTCTGCACAGATCACATCGGTTACTATGAAAAATACGGCTTCTGTGAGATCGGTCTTGATACCCCCGTGTGGGGCGGTGCCTGCAAGGTATACAGCTGCGATACACCGATGGAAATTACGCTGCGAACCTTTGACAGATATCACCCGAAAACGGATGATATCCATCTTGATCTCGCCGCAGCACGCTGGAACATCTATGAAAATAATCCCGCACTGCTTCTCCATAGGTTAAAGCACACCTCCTTCCCTGAATGTTACGATGGCAGATGGCATCAAATCATCGCCTTTCATGGTCACGATATCGTGGGTGCAGTGAACTTCATGCGAGACAACGAGAACGCAATGAGATGGTATCTTGGTGATCTGTTCGTTGTTTCCGAATATCGCCGCCGTGGGATAGCAAAAAAGCTCATCCGCTATGGTATCAATGAGATACGTCGGACGATGAGCGGTGACGAATACATCCACTCGTATATATGCAGCGACAACGCCGCATCGCAAGAGCTGCACAAGGCACTAGGCTTTGTGGATCTCGGCGAGCTGCTGCCTTTCGATGACTTCATTTTTGACGAAAATGATACCACATGGGAGTTACGCTTGTGATATTGACACAAACTACGCTATCTGTTAAAATAAACCAAAAGGAGTGATACCATGCTAAGACTAAGACCCTATAAAAAATACGACGCTCCTCGCATCGTAAGCTGGATAAAGGACGAGGTCTCCTTCAGGAAGTGGAGCGCCGACCGCTACGATAGCTACCCCATAACCGCCGAGGACATCATCGCAAAGTATGCCGAAACGGAATATTCCGACAACTTCTTCCCTTTCACTGCCTTTGACGAGAGCGGCGCAGTAGGACATCTCATCATGCGTTTTACGGACGAAGAAAAGAAGATACTGCGCCTCGGTTTCATCATCGTGGATGATTCAAAGCGTGGCAAGGGCTACGGCAGAGGAATGCTTCGACTCGCACTGCGTTATGCGTTCGATATATTGCGTGTGGATAAGGTGACACTGGGTGTATTTGAGAACAATCCTGCGGCATACCGCTGCTATACCTCGGTGGGATTTGTGGATGTAACTCCCGAGGATGCGGAATATTATCACGTTCTCGGTGAGGACTGGAAGTGCCTTGAACTGGAGATCAAAACGCATGAATGAGCTGATATTTACCGATGTAACAGCAGAAAACCGCGCTGTTTTTCACAAACTTATGCAGATGTACGCAAAAGAGCTTGACGAACATCAGCACCGCAGCACGCCGTCCGATGTACTGGAAAAATGGACGGTCAGCATTATTGATAAGCAGTACGCCACGGGCAGATATATGAAGCTATGCTATACTGCCGCAGAGGTCATCGGTTTTCTCTATGGCAAGATCGATCAGGCTGAGGACAGGGGCTATAAGCGTGTCGGTTGGGGGTATATCATGGAATTCTATGTGCTGCCCGAGTATCGGCGCAAAGGTCACGGCAAAGAAATGCTTTCGCAGCTTGAAAGCTATTTTACCGAAAACGGCATAAAACAGGTATACCTCACAGCTGATCCTGTTACGGGCAAGCCGTTCTGGGAGGCAATGGGATACACAGCCACAGGCGAGATCTCCCCCGATAACGGACAGGAGATATACGAAAAGAAACTATAACACAAAAACTCCCCGCTCATACGAACGGGGAGAATTTTTATGCAATTCAATCCTTAAAGGCAGCCGACAATTACTTGTAGAGCTTCTGAGCATTGTAGGATGTGTGCAGGATCTCGTGAGCCTTGTGGCTGTTGGG
>JAZKZL010000411.1:0-26235 GCA_045612645.1 Oscillospiraceae bacterium | reverse complement strand
CGCTTGGCCTCCGACTTCTGCCACGTTCTTTCCGTAAGACCTGTAGGCGGTACAGCAGTGGTACTGTAATATCAATTCCGTATCTTGGTAAAATTAGCGGACACGGCAAGCCGTGTCCCTACAGATCTTCCTACAAATAAGGGCGGATATCATATCCGCCCCTACAATAAAATTATTCTGTTACTTCGTATTCAGACATCTGCTTGATATTGAGCTTATCCACCAGCGCGTCAACGAGGATTCCATTTTCGGTGTACTCCTCGGAGAATATCTTTCCGTTTTCACGGATGACTGCCGTAAGTCCTCCCTTTGCGTAGGGAAGCAGCAGTTTCATGCGCTTCGCCGTTTCGGGGAGATTCTTTGCAATGACCTCCAGCAGACGATCAATACCCTGCGCTTTTAGTGCGCTGATCTTCACGGTGCTGTCATTCTCGGGGATGTTCTCCTCCAGCTTGTCGCACTTGTTGAGGACCGTTACAACGGGTATCTCTGCTGCACCGAGATCTGCGAGGGTCTTAAGCGTTACATCGGCTTTCTCAGCAGCCTCGGGATCGGATGCGTCGCAGACGTGGATGATGATATCAGCACAGGCAGCTTCTTCAAGCGTAGACTTGAACGCCTCTACAAGATGATGCGGCAGACGTCTTATAAGACCTACCGTGTCAACAAGAAGCAGATTTCTTCCGTCAGGAAGCTCAATAGAACGGGATGTGGGATCGAGAGTAGCGAACAGCTTATCCTCCGCAAGCACTCCCGCACCTGTGAGATGATTCAGCAGTGTGGATTTACCTGCGTTTGTATAGCCAACGATAGCACCCACCTGAACGCTATCCTTCTTGCGGCGGTTTCTTGTATAGCCGCGGCGCTCTTCAAGCTCCTTCAGCTCCGCCGAGAGCTTATCTATGCGGCGGCGTATGTGACGACGAACTGTTTCCAGCTGAGTCTCACCCGGGCCTCTTGTACCGATACCGCCACCTAATCTGGACAGCGATGCGCCGATACCCATGAGTCTCGGCAGACGATATCTCAGCTGCGCAAGCTCAACCTGCAGCTTACCCTCACGGGACACCGCTCTTCCTGCAAAGATATCGAGGATGAGCATGGTGCGGTCAATAACCCGCACGTCTGTTGCTTCTTCGATATTTCTTATCTGGGTGGCTGTAAGCTCGCAATCAAAGATCAGCAGCTCCGCACCAAGATTCGCGCAAAGCTCTTTTACCTCTTCAAGCTTACCCTCGCCGATAACTGTGGCGCTCTCATAAGCGTCACGCTTTTGGATTACTCTTGCGATCTCCTCTGCTCCTGCTGTGGAGGCAAGCTCCGCAAGCTCATCCATGGATGCATCACAGTCATAGTCGCCTGTATCGGCGCTGACTAAGATAGCTCTTGTCAATACTTTTTCTTCCATATATACTCCTTTTTGAACAGCCGATTACTGTAACGGAGTGTCGGCGTCTTCCCTGCCCTGCGTGAGAATGCAGTGCAGTAAGCCAAGTTTACACACATACAAGTATTATACAGATTTTTATCCCTTATGTCAAGGGTGACATATAAAAAACGGACACGCTCCGAAAGAAAGGCTGATGGCTTTGAAATTCCGCAGATTTGATGTAATGATCGCAGGTACAGGTATATCGGGTATCTATGCGGCGCTCAATCTCGATCCCTCGCTCAGTATACTTATGCTCTCCAAAAAGGAGCTTACGCTGTGCAACTCTGCGCTTGCGCAGGGCGGCGTTGCTGCTGTTATGGACAAGGAAAACGACAACTACGAGCTGCATATCAAGGATACCCTGATCGCAGGACATTATGAGAACAACCTTGATAATGTGCGTATCCTTGTTGAGCAAGGCCCCACCGATGTGCAGAAGCTTCAGGATGTGTACGGAGTGGAATTCGACCACAAGGACGACGGCAATATCTCACTCACCATGGAGGGCGGTCATTCACGCCGACGCATTGCTCACCATAAGGACTCAACAGGTTACGAGATCGAAACCAGCCTTATCGAACAGGTGCAGCAGCTGAAAAACGTCACCGTGGTAAACAATTCCGTACTCTGCCGCCTTGAAAGAGAGAACGATGTGTTCTTTGCTGATATTCTCTGCGGAGAGGAGCATGAATATTACTGCGCAAACGCCGTGATACTCGCAACAGGCGGCATAGGCAGAGTATATGATTTCACCACGAACTCCGCCATCGCAACAGGCGATGGTATCCAGCTTGCATACAATCTCGGCGCAGAGATCAAGAATCTCAGCTATGTGCAGTTCCATCCCACCGCTTATGCAGACAAGGAAAACAGAGAGTGCTTTCTTGTATCAGAGGCGGTGCGTGGAGAGGGTGCATATCTTCTCAACTGCAACAAGGAACGTTTCATGCACAAGTATGAACCTGAGCGCAAGGAGCTTGCTCCCCGTGACGTGGTATCCAAGTGCATAATAGAGGAGCAGAGGCTGACAGGCAGTTCGGAATTCTGGCTGGATATCTCTCATAAAGACCCCGATTTTGTAAAGGGTCACTTTCCTATGATCTACAACAAGGTACTGGAAAAGGGTTACGACATGACAAAGGAACCCATCCCGATATATCCCTGCCAGCATTACCTGATGGGTGGCATAAACGTTGATGGCAAGGGAGCCACAAACATCAAGGGTCTGTACGCCGCAGGAGAATGCTCCCACACAGGCGTTCACGGCAGAAACAGACTTGCCAGCAACTCGCTGCTGGAGGCACTGGTATTCTCACGCCTTATCGCAGAGGATATAAACCTCAACAAGTGCGGCGGCGGTGCAGAATTTGTCGAATACCCCATGAGCGGCCCCGATGGCGAGCAGCTCCCCAAGGGAATAAAGACTGAGGTACGCCATATAATGCAGAAGGCATATTTCATCCACCCCGATTACGAGGAGGCTGAAAAGGGTCTTGCGAGAATAACCGAGCTGAAAAATATGCTCGAACAGGGAAATTACGCAGTTACCGCGGCTTTTGTGGAAACAAAATCACTGGTGACCGTTGCATACATAATCCTGACAGAAGTCATGGAAAGAAAGGACAAACAACAATGATACTTCTCCCCTTTTACGTTGACGATATCATCAAGACCGCTCTGAACGAGGATATCAACTACATCGACAGCACCGCTGACCTGCTCATTCCCGAGGACAGCATCTCCTCCGCATATTTTGTTGCAAAGGCAAGCGGCGTGGTTGCAGGTCTTGAAGTAGCATTGAGAGTATTCACCATACTCGATCCCGATATGAAGATCGAATGCAGCTTCCAGGACGGTGACGAGGTGAAGAACGGCGATATCATCGCTGAATTCACAGGTCACACACGTCTCATGCTGAAGGCTGAGAGAACTGCTCTGAACCTGCTTCAGCACATGAGCGGCATCGCAACATATACAAACAAGTGCGTAAAGCTCGTGGAAGGTACGAACGCATCCATTGCCGATACAAGAAAGACTCTCCCCGGTCTGCGTGCGCTGCAGAAGTATGCTGTTACCGCAGGCGGCGGACGCAATCACCGCTACAACCTCACCGATGCTGCAATGCTGAAAGACAACCACATCGACGCTTACGGTGGAATCACAGCAGCAGTTACAGCGCTGAGAAAGAAAGCAGGACACATGCTGCAGATCGAGGTAGAGACCCGCAACCTTGACGAGGTTCAGGAGGCTGTAAACTGCGGCGTTAACGTGATCATGCTGGATAACATGGACTGCCCCACAATGGCTGAGGCTGTAAAGCTCGTGAACGGCAGAGCAAAGCTCGAAGCTAGCGGAAACATCACACTCGATAACATCGCAGAGGTTGCAAAGACAGGCATCGATATCATCTCACTGGGCGCGCTGACTCACAGCGTTCAGGCGTTTGATATCTCTATGAAGTGGCGGAGTTAAAAAACGCTGAAAGCGTTTTTTAACCCTGCAATCATTCGTTCGTTGTCGGAGCGACAGTGTTAAAATCCCGCTTCGCAGGATTTTAACCTTGCAATCATTCGTTCGCCGTCGGAGCGACGACGATTTTGCTTCGCAAAACCCGAATGATCGCCGTGTGCCTGCTTACAGCTATCGTGGCAGGTTGCTTCGCAAAACCCGAATGAGTTCCACTGTCGGAGAACAACTATAAAGTACCTGAAATGTAAAATCAATAAGCGCTATACACATAATATATAACACAAACGGAGGACAATATCATGCAAGTCAATTTCCACGAAAACATTGACGACGAACTGTTGAAATATGCAGTTATCGTTGCTGTATACAACAAACGATTTGTCTACTGCAAGCACAGAGAACGCACTACATACGAGATCCCCGGCGGTCACCGTGAATCGGGCGAAAGCATAGAGGAATGCGCACACCGCGAACTCAAAGAAGAAACAGGCGCAGTAAAATACAAGCTGGAGCCTGTATGTGCATACTCTGTAGAAAAGGACGGCGAAGAGCCATCCTACGGTATGCTGTACTTTGCAAAAATTCGTGAAACTGAAGTAGGTCTGCACAACGAGATCGAGCGTGTATACTTCCTCGATGATCATCCCGTAAATCAGACTTATCCCGATATCCAGCCTCTGCTTGTGGAAGAGGTAAAGCGCAGAGGACTCATATAAATATATAACACAGAACAAAGAAAGAGGACTATTCCGATGAATAACTCCATGCACTGGGCGAGCGTCTGGGGAAACGCCATCTCCATCGGCGAGAATCGTCCTGAAAGCTACAACAAGAACCTGACCTTCCGCTATCCGATCTATTCGCAGTTCGGCGGCGAGGCTGTACGCCTTACCTTCGACAACTACTGTGGCACTGAGGAGGTCTCCTTTGATAAGGTCACCGTATTCATTGACGGTAAATTCTACCCCATAACCTTCAAAGGTGAGCGAAAAGTCACTATCCCTGCAGGCGAGAATGCTGTTTCAGACGAGCTACCCTGCACCATTCTGCCGCAGACACTCATCATAGTGAGCTTCTATTTTGAGGACTTCACTCAGCTTCGCTCCGCTGTATACACCAGCGGCCCGCTTACCGAGGGCGTATATGCCATCGGCGATCAGACTGAGGTGGATCTTATCCCGCAGGATATCGCACGAAACACTAACATCATCTACTTCCTCAGCAATGTTTCCGTGCTGACAGAGCGCTCCAACCGCACCATTGTATGCTACGGTGACTCCATAACTGCGCAGGATTGGCCCGAATATCTCACGCTCCGCTGCAACCGTGAGGAAAAGCTCAACACCGCTGTAATCAGACGTGCAGCAAGCGGCACAAGAATGCTGCGTGAATACAACTGCATAACATACGAATCCTACGGCATGAAAGGCAGCAAGCGCTTTGAGCATGAGGTTCCAACTGACGGCGCAGATACCGTTATAATCCAGCATGGCATTAACGATATAATCCATCCTGTAGGCACAGAAGTAAATCCGTTCAGACCCATGAGCGATCTGCCCACCGCAGATGAGCTTATTGATTGCATGAAATATTATATCGCACTTGCTCGCAGCTATGGCTATAAGGTGTATGTCGGTACGCTGCTCCCTATTGAGGGTTGGCGCACTTATGCTCCTTTCCGCGAGTATATCCGTGCAGATTTCAACGACTGGATACGCACCACCGATCTCATTGATGGTTGCATCGATTTTGATCTCGCAGTGCGAGACCCCGAACATCCCGAAAGATTCCTCCCCATCTACGACAGCGGCGATCACCTGCATCCCAGTAAGGCAGGCTACAAGAGAATGGCAGACATCGTGCCTGAAGAGCTGCTGAAATAATAAGCGTATAAAGCAAGTCCCTCCCGCATAAAATGCTGCGGGAGGGATATTTTTATGCTATATAATAGTCTGCGCCATCTGATAAAACACAGCTCATCCTCACGGGCATTTTTTATGTCGCTGCCCATGGAAATACGAATGATACTGCACAAGGACAATTTCCACATACACACCCAGCTACAGTTGCGCCGAAAGGCAGAGATAGCGGAGCAATTGCGCAGGAAGGAACTGATATAAATCGGAATTTGCCAGCGACGCCGAGCGATGCTCGGCTTACGCAGAGTCGACAGCTTGCTGTCGATTCGTGCAAACTCCATTTCGCATTCCCCTAATGGGAATGCGATTTTGCTACGCAAAACCATTACGTTTGCCACTGATCCCCTTTTAAAATGCGCCTACAACTTCCATTTTCCGCTCAGAACAGTACATCCTTAAAACACACCTGCTGCTCGTTCTTATCATAATCCCAGCTGTGGCAGGAGCCGCCGTTACAGAACTGCTTAGACTCGCACGCTGAGCATTTCTCGTTCTTCTCGGCAAGCGACTTTCTGAATATCTCGAACTTATTCTTCCACACCTCGGTGAAATCATCAGTGAGAATGTTGCCCATGATAGTCTCGGGTCTGCGCTCTATGTCAAGACAGGCACCGATATCGCCATTCGCCATAATGCTAGCTGTGTAAACTCCCGCATTGCAGAGGAAGTACCAATCCCTTACCTCGCGCTCATAATCAAGACCGAGATAATGCGTGCAGCCATACTCCACAGGGAATCCTTGCGCACGCTTCTCCCTTATAAAATTGAACAGCGTGCGGTAGTCGTCAGCATCAAGCAGCAGCTCGGAATGCTCCTTTGCCCTGCCGATTGGCTCCATATTGATAACTCGCCAGGAATCCACATCCGTGTCCGTAACGATCTTGAAAAGCTCCTCAAGTTCATCGATATTGCGTTTGTGAACTACAGTAGTTATCTGTACGTGCTTGAAGCCGCCGTGATCCACCAGTGCCTTTATGCCCTTCATTGCCTTGGCATAGGCTTTCGGCGTTCTTCTGAACCAGTCGTGAGTATCCTTCAATCCGTCAATGCTTATGGAGATAGTCTTCATGCCTGCCTCATACAGATGCTTCGCGGTCATATCGTTGATAAGAATACCATTGCTGGTCATGCCCCAGCTGAAGCCGAGCTTGCTCGCATAGCCCATGATATCGTATATCTCCCTGCGCAGCAGCGGCTCGCCGCCCGTAACGCACAGCATAAGATCTTTAGTGCCGAAATCACGCTTTATCTTATCAAGGAACTCCATATAGGTGAAGATATCCAGCTCCTCACTCTTCACATCGTTGCAGTGGCTGCCACAGTGCATGCAGCTTTCGTTGCAGCGCATGGTAAGCTCCAGAAACAGGAACTTCAGCTTAGGCTCCTGCATGAGCATTTCTCTGTAATCCGCAAGCATCTTCAGATGCTCTGTTTTAACTTCATTCATCTTTTTTATCTCCGTTGGTATTTGCAGTTTCTTCGGCAACTGACTCCGTTGTATTCAGCAGCGGATCATCACTGCCGGCATCTTCTTTTTCCTTATTTCTGAACCACGCAGGCGGTCCGTATACCACCTTAGGCAGATTCTTTTCAGGCTTAAATCTCTCAAATCCCATACAATTCACTCCATATCACGCAACAGGAGGTCCATAGACCGCAGGTACGATATTATCCGCAGGATCGAAACCATCCTCGATCTGACCCTCCTCGGTGATATAACCGTAAGGTATCTGCTGCTCTTCACCGTCATCAATGGGCGGACCATATACGCAGCCTGTCAGATTAAGCGCAGCGGAAAATACTACAGCCGCTGCCGCAGCTTTTTTCGTGAATCTTTTCATACTCATTCCTCCTGTTCGGCGATATCGGATGTATCCTCTGTTTCAGCGGATTCCTCGGTTGCCTCCATGGATATCGGCGGACCATATACGGTCTCTGCGATATTCTCCGCAGGATCAAAGGTCTCTGCGGATTCAGTGGTCTCCTCTGACACTTCGCATTCCTCAGTGCCATCAAAGTAAGACGGCGGCCCGTACACTTCCTCGGGAATATTCTCAGACGGATCGAACACATCGGTGCGTTCCGTTTCCGAATAAGATGGGCGGACATCAATGTCATAATCATCAGGCGGCGGTCCGTACACACAGACGTTATTGTTGGGATCGCAGCCGCCCGCACTGGACAATGCAGTTATTGCAGCTAATGTAAGTATGCCTTTCTTCGGTTTCATATTATACACCTCCTACAATATAAATACGTCAGTTTTCGGTTTTTGTTGCTGTTTATTCGTCGCTTTCGGAATCTGATTTCAGAGATTCAAACTTCTCCTCAATGCTGTCCCACAGCTGGTTCTCACGCTCCTCACGGGACATTTTTTCGAGCGCAATGTTCTGGCGCAGCTGCATACGTGCGAATTCCTCAATGATCATTTCGCTGTTCTTCTCCTCAGGCTCAGGCTCACGCAGTCCCGAATTCACTTCAAGGATATAGAACGGCGTTGCCGCAGTGGAGGTATTCTCGGCATTGATGCCAAAACGGAAGCGATACACGACCTTTCTGGTGCTTGTGGTGATCTCCGTAACATAGCCAGCCAGACAATTCTTCCTTTTGATGGGAGTATAATTCACCTCTGAAACATCGCTGTAATAGAAATACTCCTTGCTGCCATCGGGCGCAGTTATGGTAAAATCCTTCTCACCCGCATCGTAGTCGTATTCTCTTCCGAGAGTAAGCATCACTCTGACCGCCGCAAGAGTACCCTCTACAACAAATATGGCCGCTCCGCACTGAAGTACAAAGTCATTCTTTTCCTTGCCGAAATTAAATAGTGAGAGAACGAACACACCTGCCAGGAGAAACAGACCTAAGATAAGCAGCAGCGTAAACACATCCACTGCTCTGCTTATGCATTTAAAGCTGCCTTTACGTCTGATAAGAGTCGTATCAGGGTTCATCAGGGTCTCCTCATTCCATTAATAAAGTCATTGTTCAGTTCTCTGTTGGTCTTCATGGTGATCTGCTCCACCATCATAGTTTCAAACTGAGCATTTACCATATCATCATCCACATTTGCTCTTGTCTTTGCATACAGTCCGCTGTTCAGGCCGAGATAATAGAACGGTGTGCCGTCGATATCCGTAAACACCTTGTTCTTTCCGAAGACATAACGATACTGTATATCGCGCACACTGGTGGAGATGGTTATGATATATCCGCGCTTCTTGCCGAAAAGCTTGAATTCCTCAGCGGTAATATCCTGCACATCAGTATAATAGAAATATTCCTTATGATTGCCGGGGCCGGTTACCACGAACTCTGTTTCATTTGCATCATAGTGATATGTTCTTCCGTTGAGAATGAATGCGAAAGCAGTACCGAACACCACAGTTCCTACAGTTGCAACAGCGCCAACAAAGTTTCTTCCTCCCCTTCTGCCCATAAATCCTATCAAATCCAGCAGAAAAGGCAGCATCAGTATCACAAGCACGATAATAATAAGCAATATGATACCGAGAAATACCATCTCATTATTAAAGGCACATTTAAATTCGCCCTTGCTGCACTGCTTTCTTTCTTCGTTTTTATACTGCATCATTTCCATAATAATTACCTTCCTTTATTTTATGATATTCCCGCGATCTCGCGGTAAAGCTCCCTTGCAAAACCGTCTGTCATGCCGCAGATATAATCCGTCACCAGCATCAGGCGGTGATACGCCTGCTCTGCCTCGGACTTACCCTCGCACTCCATGCGGCATATCTTCAGATAATTCTCTGATATAACGGAAATCATCTTGCTGTCCGTAATACGTTCCTGTGCGGTCTCAAACCTCAGCGCCGCACCTGTGAGCCGCTCCATCAGAAAATCCATCATATTGCTGACGGACAGCTCTATCTTCAGTATCTCCTTAGACTGGAACGCATATCTGAATGCGATATCGCTGAGCGCCTCAGCAACCACTGCCGCAGGAGATTCCGCCAGCAGCTCGGTGCGCATCGCGCCATCCATTATTGCGTGGTAATTATCGATAAACGCATTGGACGCCGCATATATCATCGTTCCTTGCATGGCAACTATCCAGTTCTGCACCGCATTCTCCTCGGGGGATGGCATACTCTTCTGCTGCGCCTTTTCAAGGCAGTGTACCAGCTTTTCCGCAGCGGAATCCAGCACCTTGCGCTGAAGCTCATCCCTGCAGCGGGAGGTAAAACGCTCGCTTTTAAGCTCCGCCAGCAACTGACTATAGGAGATCATTCCCTTTTTCACAGCATCCTCGATATCGGCGGTCTTGTATGCGATATCATCCGCCGCTTCAAGGATGAAAGTCAGCGGATAACGGCAGTCTGCGGCACCCGTGGCATTCATGATATCACGATACAGGCTATCCTCCGTGAGATAATATCCCATCTTTTTATCCTTGATATCGCCGCTCTTTTTGTTGATGCCGAGAGAGGTGACAGGGTACTTGATTATCGTATTCAGAAGAGCATAGGTCAGATTCATTCCATGCTCGTCTATCAGATAGTGCAGCTTTGTCAGCACCCTGAGCGCCTGAGCGTTGCCCTCGAAATTTAGAAGATCGCCCTTCATGCGTTCTGTCAACAGATCAGATACAGGCTTTCCGTTAAAGCTGAGCTCTGAAATATGCGTGCCGAACCACTCACGGATGGTATACTCTCCGAAATGCCCGAACGGTGGATTTCCGATATCATGCACAAGACCTGCACATTCAAGGATATCGCAGCAAGCCTCTCGCATCTCATCGGTGATCTCTGTATGCCCATCACGGATGAGCCTGCGGAAAATTGTATCGCCAAGCGATCCCGCAAAGGAGGATACCTCCAGCGAGTGCGTGAGCCGTGTGCGGACAAAATCTCCTCTGTCCAGCGGAAACACCTGCGTTTTGTCCTGAAGCCGCCTGAACGACGCACTTCCTATGATACGGTGGTAATCCTTGCGGAATTCCGAGCGCACATCGTTGGCGTTCGTGCGTACGAACTCTCTGCTGCGTTTCGGGGAAAGCAGCCTGTCCCATGAAAGCTTGGACATAGAAAACTCCTTTTGCGGAACATTAACAACAAATATCCCACGGGAATAAAATGTAATGATCTTCGCAGCATCCTGAATAACTCCACAAAACGGAGACAATAATATAACCACAAAGGACATCTGCGGATATCGGGAAAACTGCGAAAGGAATGGTTACAAAATGTTAGTAAAACGAGGGGAAATATACTATGCGGATCTCAGCCCCGTCGTAGGCTCTGAACAAGGCGGCGTGCGGCCTGTACTTATCGTACAGAACGACATAGGAAACAAACACAGCCCCACCGTTATCGCTGCTGCGATAACAAGCCAGAAGGAAAAAAGCAAGCTGCCAACGCACATCGAGCTGAATGCGGCCTCCTGCGGACTTGCAAAGGATTCCGTGGTGCTTCTGGAGCAGGTTCGTACATTGGACAAAAGACGCCTCAAGGAACGCATGGGCGAGCTTGACAGCGCCGCCATGTCACAGGTGAACGATGCGCTTTCAGTAAGCTTCGGACTGTAACACGCAAAAATATAACGGGGCAGAAAACGCACCTTTTATCGGGGTGAGTTTCTCTGCCCCGATGTTGTTTTCGGGTTATTGCCTTTAAAATATAAGCCTTATATAGTATATACGATCTCGGATAGTGAAATTTATGGCGTGATACCGATCAAATTTCACACTCGCATTTTGTGCAGTATATACCTTTTTCATCTGCCCTTTCTCATATACGCCCACAGCGCCCACTGCCCTCCTGCAAGCAGAGCAACAAGCAGCACTATGATGACCTGTGCTACTCCCCACTCCGGCATGAAAAAGATGATCACACCGAGGATGATCGTCAGCAGAACGGCGTTTTTCAGAAACGGCTTTGCCTGATTTCTCATTTAGACTGGATGCGCTTAGCCATAACGGTGTTCTTCATCAGCATTGCGATGGTCATGGGACCTACACCGCCGGGAACAGGAGTGATGAAAGACGCCTTCTCGGCAACCTCATCAAACTTTACGTCGCCGCAGAGCTTACCGTCCTCTGTGCGATTGATTCCCACATCGATGACTACTGCACCGTCCTTGACCATATCAGCGGTAACGAAGTTTGCTCTGCCCACTGCAGCAACGAGGATATCCGCACGGCGGCATACTTCCTTCAGATCCTTTGTGCGGGAGTGGCATACCGTAACAGTGCCGTTCTCATGCAGCAGCAGCATAGCCATAGGCTTGCCCACGATATTGGAGCGGCCGATAACAACGCACTCCTTGCCGCTTACATCGATTCCTGCGCTGTGGATAAGCTCCATGCAGCCTGCAGGAGTGCAGGGCAGGAAAGCATAGTTGCCGATCATGATCTTGCCCACGTTTGCTGCGTGGAAAGCGTCAACATCCTTCATGGGGCTGATGCGCTCGATCACCTTCTCCTCATCAAGGTGCTTAGGCAGAGGGAGCTGTACAAGGATTCCGTTTACATTAGCGTCTGCGTTAAGGGTATCCACCAGCTCCAGCAGCTCCTCCTCGGTGGTCTCTGCGGGCAGAGCGTACTCGTAGCTCTTGATGCCGCACACCTCGCAAGCCTTCTTCTTATTATTTACATATACACGGCTTGCAGGGTCGTCGCCTACGATAACTACTGCAAGACCTACCTCGAGACCCTCACGCTCGATCTCCTGTCTTACCTCTTCCTTAACCTTTGCGGAAACTGCCTTTCCGTCGATGATCTGTGCTGCCATATTATTCGTCCTCACTTTCATTGTTGTCGTTTTCTTCGGATATTGTTTCGGCATCCACGCCGTTATCTTCATTCTCCTCTTCGGGCACCTCTTCTGTTTCTTCTGCGGAGATATCTGCCTCAGTTATCTCATCAGCGTCCTCTGCAAGGATGCTCTCTGCCTCGGCATTTTCCTTCTTTGCCTTTTTAGCCGACTTCTGCTCTTCTGCAAGACGGTACTGCTCCTGCATCTGCGTCCATGCCTCGGAATTAACCCACAGGGGCATCTGCTTTTTCTCTGTCAGGATCTTGAATACTATAAAAAGTATCAGTGCTGCCGCAAAGGTCACCGCCGCAACTATCTGAGAGATACGCAGCTCGCCTGCCATCAGGCTGTCAGTACGCAGACCCTCGATGAACGCACGTCCGAGACCGTACCATGCGATATACAGCAGGAAGATCTCACCGTCATAGGTGCGCAGCTTTTTGGAATAGAAATGGAGAGCGATAAAGCCGAGCAGGCACCACAGGCTCTCATACAGGAAACAGGGATGCACCACTGCACCTGCCTCGACCTTGCCGCTGATGATGGTGCCTGTCATACCAAGCAGATAACCCTCAGGAGCAACCGCTCCGTAAGCCTCCTGATTGATGAAATTGCCCCATCTGCCTATGGTCTGTCCGATGAGGAAACCAAGGGAGGCAATATCGAACATCGCACGGATATTAACCTTGCGTATCTTACACATGATGATTCCCACGAGGAATGCGCCGATAATGCCGCCGTAAATGGCAAGACCTCCGTCACGGATCGTAGTAAACATGGTGATGAAATTATAATCAATGCCCGAATTAGGGTCAAGCGTAGTGAATACGCAGTAATAGATCCTCGCACCGAGGAAACCTCCGATAAGCGCAGCAAACACCACATCGAACATTCTTTCCTTTTCCAGACCGAACTGGGAGGAACGCATATGAGCGTAGGTGTATCCGAGAATAACGCCAAGCGTTATCAGTACGCCGTACCAGTAGATAGAAATACCAAACAGCTCAAAGCCCTTGTAGTAGTTTATCGCTGTTCCGTTGAACAGATTGGGGAATTCTATCTCAAGCTCTGTTGTTACAGAATTCACCGCTGCAAGTAATGCCGTCATTTGTTTTTTTACCTCCGTCAGATAGGATATATCTTTGCAATGCAGGAATTTTCTTCGTCAAGCTCGGAAAGCTTTCTGCACATCTCTTCATAGGAAGCCTCTGCGGCTGCGTCCACCAGTGAATACGGCGGAAGCCCTGCCAGCATTGCGTCCATCATGTACTGGGATACGGTCTCAGTGCTGTTATAGCCACGCACCACAGAGCCATAGGTCTGCTTTTTTATGCGGCTGTATATCTCCTTTGCAGGAGGGCAAGCCTTGAATTTCCTAAGCTCCTTCTTCATTTCCTCGAAAACCGCATCGGGATCGTCGGACTCGCCTGTTATCAGCGGCAGAACAAATCCTCTGCCCATAAATACGCTCACACGGAATGCATCGTTCAGCAGACCGCTGTCTCTCAGGCGCTTGTAGAAATCCGAAGTATCGCCGAAAATGATATCCACCAACATATTGTAATAGATATATTCATCGAGAGCAGCCTGTCCGTCTGCATCGGGGCGCTTGAAACCGATAGCAAACTGCGGTTTCGCAACAGGCATCTTCATCTCGGTGCTATGGGTGACTACCTCATAAGGCTCGGTATGAGCGATGGTCTCCAGCTTTTCGGGAGTCCTCGGCAGCAAGCAGCGCTCGCACACCTCTATTGCCTTATCCATATCGAAATTACCCGCTATGCTGAGATACATATTGGAGGGATTATAGAACGCATTATATACATCGTACAGCGTTTTATCGGTTATCTCCGAAATACTCTCCACTGTGCCTGCAATATCCGTCTTGATGGGGTTTTCCTTATAGACACCCTTCAGCAGCTCCATCAGCACGCGCCAACTGGGGCTGTCCTGATACATGGTGATCTCCTGCGAGATTATCCCGCGCTCCTTCTCCACATTATCGGGAGTAAAGAACGGATGCTGCACGAAATCCAGCAGTATCTCAAGATTGCGCTCGAAGTTATCCGCACAGGTGAAGTAATATGCGGTGCTGTCATAAGCTGTTCCTGCATTGCAGGATGCGCCTGTCTCCGCGAACAACGCCAAAGCGTCCTGTTCGGGGCTTTCAAACAGCTTGTGTTCCAGGTAATGTGCTGTGCCATCGGGGATGCTGACCTCATCGCCGCCGTTGATGCGGTAGCGGTTGTCCTCCGAGCCGAACTTCACCGCAAACTGTGCATTCACAGTGGAATAGCTCTCCATAGGGCAAAGGCAGACTGTTACTCCGCTGCTGTGAACATATTTAAAGCAGCGCTCACCTATACGGTGGCTTTTGATCTCCTCTATCATTCGCTCACCTCCGGCATAAGTGTATATACAGTATCGAGCGTATATTTTCCGCAGGCATCACGGATACGCTGCGGCGTTACCTTCATTACTTCTTCTATATACTCCTCAGGAGATATGACCTTATCATCAAGCAGCTGAGACGAATACCAGGACGCTATTGCCCTTACTCCGTCAAACACCGACTTCGCGTCATTGATTATCTCCAGCTTTGCACGCTGCAGCTCTTCCTCCGAAACGCCGTTCTCGCACACATCGCGGAACTCCGCAAGGATAGCCTCCCGCGTGCGCTCCACATTGCTTCTGTCCACTCCAGCATAAGCGGTAATAACTCGCTTGAAACGATTCGAGAAGCTGCTGCAGTAATAGCACAGCGACTGCTCCTCACGGATCTTCGAGAAGAATCTGGAGGTGGTCATTCCGCCGAGTATCATAGAAAGCAGTGCACCTGCGTATCTATCCTCCAGCTCGGGAGCTTTGAAATACATCCTCATAACAGCCTGCTGCATCTGCATCTCCTCAGAAACAGTGATCACTTCCGCCTTTGGCAGGCTGGGACGTGAAATCGGAACGCAGATATCGCTCCTGTCAAGTTTGGCAAAGGCTTCGCAAAGCAGCTTTTCACTCTCAGCAAAGTCACTGCAGCCAACAGCGAAGATCTCTATTCTTCCATGCTGCAGCATGGTTCTGTAAGCACTGTACGCAGACTTCGGAGTAACTCTCTCAGCCTCCTCATGCGTTCCCTGAACGGAAAGCCCCCACGGCTCGCCCTTATATGCGATCTCCGCGCCCTTCTGCGCCGCATAATTGCGCTTATCATTTATCACACTGTCGATAGCGTCAATAAGCTCGCTCTGCATGAGTCGTGTCGTCTCTGCCGAAAACGCACCATCTTCCATAAGCGGATCAAGCAGGCAGTCCAACAAAAGCTGACAGGAATCCCGCTCCAGCTTTTCGCCCTCCAGCGCATAACGGTCATCAATGGAAGTCACCGCAAGAGTGCTGACGCGCACATCGCCGAGAATGGATGTGCTGTCCGACATGGAAGCTCCGTACAGCTCCGAAAAGCGCATACTCAGCTGCGAATAATCGGGATACTTTGCGCAGCTGTCCACAAGGATATATGGAATTATAGCATAATCCGCACGGGAATGGCATGCGTCATCTATCTCGGTATATATCTTCACCGAGATGCGGTTTACCTTGAAACGGCTGTCGGTGATACGGTTAAAACGTATACCCTCGCCCAGTTGTTTGCATTCGTAAATTTTGATACACCTCTTCTATATGTAAATATAAATATCAAATAGCATGTAATGCACATGGCAATACCTATATGTTAGTATACCACATTTCTCTCTGTATTTCCAGTGCTTTATGTGAAATTTAGCAAAAAAAAAGAGCCTCACGGCTCCGGTGCGAATAAGCTTCGCAAATGAAATAATAATTATGTGTAGAACAAAAGAAAGGAGACAACTAAACAAAACAAATGAACGGAGATTTAACTCAGACCATTTATTTGTCTATATTATAGCGCAATTTGACGATTTTGTCAATAACTTTTTTTGATAATTATAACTTTTATACCTTTTGCACAAAAGTCGATATATGCATTTGGTAATCATTTGAAGAGTTCAGCCCATTTATGTAATTATTTCCCACAAAAGAAACAGGCAGACCGATAAAGATCGGTCTGCCATCAGATCACATTTCTTCTGCAGTGATCGCATTTCTGCGGAACAGCAGCGAAATGCACCACGCCGCCGAAAGCGCCACAAGTATATAGACGATCCTGCTGATTGCTGCGCCCTGACCGCCGAATGCCCAGGCGACCAGATCGAAGCTGAAAATACCGACGAGTCCCCAGTTGAGTCCGCCGATAATGAGCAGGGTCAGTGCGATCTTATCCATCATGATCATTCACACTCCTTGAACAGTTCTTCGTATGCTTGATGGTATATCGATATACCGATCGATATTATTATGTACAAAGAAGAACGCTATATCAATTCCAAATTACGGGAAATAACCTCATAATGTAATCGTTATTATGAAAAACGCTGTAATTCAACAGTTGAAAAGTACTATTTCTTTGTTAAAAATAACATTTTTAAAAAAAGTGCTTGACAAATCGGCTCTGATGGTGTAGAATATAGAAGTCGTCAGGGAAAACAAATTGATGACGAAGGAATGTAATGGGAGTTTAGCTCAGCTGGGAGAGCATCTGCCTTACAAGCAGAGGGTCACAGGTTCGAGCCCTGTAACTCCCACCAAATTTCCTTTTCCCAACGGCCCGGTAGTTCAGTTGGTTAGAACGCCGCCCTGTCACGGCGGAGGTCGTGGGTTCGAGTCCCATCCGGGTCGCCATATGCGGATTTAGCTCATCTGGTAGAGCGCCACCTTGCCAAGGTGGAGGTAGCGAGTTCGAGCCTCGTAATCCGCTCCAGATAAATTCGTCGTGGAAGTATTCACGGCGTTTTTTTTTGCAATTTTTTAATTTCTTTGAATAAGCGGTATACGGTGCGGTATATCGCTTTTTTTATTTACCGCACTGCTACAATATACTTATTTTATATTGACACAAAGGGATTTTTGGGATATAATTATAATGTATCAATATATTCCAAATAATATACAGATATTACATATATCACATCTTATCGGAGGAAAAAACAATGGCTGATTATACCAGAAGACTTCCCGTATATCTCCTGCTGGACACGTCAGGCTCCATGGCAGGCGAGCCTATTGAGGCTGTAAAGCAGGGTATCAAGGCTCTTGTATCCGAGCTGAAGGGCGATCCTCAGGCGCTGGAAACCGCCTGCCTTTCCGTCATCACTTTTGACAGCTCTGCAAGACAGATCACTCCGCTCACCGAACTGATGCTCTTCAGGGAGCCGACACTTACTGCCTCAGGTCCCACCGCTATGGGTGCGGCACTGCGAGTTCTTGCCCAGTGCATCAGAGAGGAAGTGCGCACCTCCACTCCCACACAGAAAGGCGACTGGAAGCCACTTGTGTTCATTCTTACGGACGGTGCTCCCACAGATGACCTTGACGCAGGCATCGAAGAACTCAAAACTGTAGCTTCGGGCAATATAATTGCGTGTGCGGCAGGTGCAAACGCAAACACTCTCACCCTTAAAAAGATCACCAACAACGTGCTGATGATGAATAACCTCACCGCAGGCGATATGGCACAGTTCTTTGCATGGGTATCAGGCTCCATCAAGGCATCCTCCAAGAGCATAGACGCAAAGCCCGGCGAGGCTGTACAGCTGCCTCCTCCGCCACAGGGCTTCGTTATCGTTCCCTGATAGGGTGGTAATATGAGTAACGATATCAGGACAGAGGAGCAGGCAAGGCTCACTGACCGTGAGGTCATGGAGCATACCGCATCCATCTGGAAATACAAGCCGATAGCAGACAACGGCATCGAGCCACACAGCGAAACGGCTTGCGGAACAATATCCGCCAAATACGGCGATATCACAGGCGCAAGAGTTCGTGGCAAAAAACACAAGCACGATGGCACTAACTGCGATGACTGGTATGAGATCGCATCCTCGGACGACTTCCTCTTAGCTGTAGTTTCGGACGGTGCAGGCTCCAGAGCATTCTCCCGCATAGGCGCAAGAGCCGCCTGTCAGAGTGCCAAAACTTTTCTGCACACCGAGCTTTCAAAGCTCCTTGCTGATGAGCCGCAGCTGAAAACAGATCTGGCAGCAGAGATTTCCACGGCGGAATTCATGGCAGCCTGCGGAAAGGTTGCTGCACTCATACAGCAATCCGCACGCCACGCCTTTGACAGTGTAATAAAAGAGCTGAAATCCATATATAATGATGAAAAAGTGATATCCTTTCTCGGCAGGAATCCCGAACTGCAGGATCTCTCCTGCACATTCCTCGCCGCTGCAGTTATACCGCTCAGCGTGAACGGTCATAGGGAAAACCTTATCGTTTCCGCACAGATAGGCGATGGCTGTATTTGCGCTGTCAACACTAAGACAAAAGCAGATGACTGCCTGAGACTCCTCGGCGTGGCAGACAGCGGCGCATTTTCAGGCGAAACCGAGTTCCTCTCCGAGCGCACCGCCGATCTCTCATCCATAGCAGGAAGAACACGCATCAGCCGCGGCACTTCGGATATAGTAATGCTGATGTCAGACGGCGTTGCAGATGACTACTACCCTGCCGCCCCCATGATGAAGCGCCTGTATCTCGATCTCTGCCTTAACGGAGTGCTGCCGATGATCGGCATAATTCCAAAAAAGCAGACGCCTGCTCCGATAGGCTTCCCTGCGGTATCTGAAACAGCGGAAACAGTGGAGCTTCAATATACCAAGCAGCTGCTAAACGACAGCTGCGATATCGATGAACTTTGGAAAAGGCGCGGCTCGCTCAAATGCCATTCACTGGACGCTTACGGAATAAGCCACGGTAAAACTCAGGAAGAACGCCTGCTTGCATGGCTTGATAACTACAACGAACGAGGCAGTTTTGATGACAGGACCCTCGTAATAATTCAACTGAACACAAAGGAATAACAAAATGAACAGCGGTGAAAGACGCTACGCTATACTGGAAAGCGGCGAAAAGATCGAATATATCTACCGTGACAACCCTCCCAAGGGCGGCATGAAGCACACCTACTTCACGCCCGACAGGAAATATGCGGTGCAGTTTTTCAATAATCCTAAGGATGCGATGAATCCGCAGATGCAGGATCGTATCAGAACTATTGTCGGCATATATAATCCTACCCGCTCGGAAAAGGCAGGCGGCGCTCTCGGCAACACCGAAAAGACCGCCAAATACTTCCGTCAGAAATTCTGTTGGCCTGTGGGAATAATCAAATATCCACAATTCGGTATCGTCTGCCCTACCTATCCTGCAAATTTCTTTTTCGGAGAGGGCGCTTCCGCAGCGATTAATCTCAGCGGAAGAGACAAAAAGAGCAACTGGTTCACGGGCAAGAACAGAAAATATCTGAACACCCACGAGCTGGGTGATTTCCGCATGATGCTGCGAACCGCAATAGGTCTTGCACGCTCGGTAAGGCGTCTGCATCAGGCGGGTCTTGCGCATTCGGATCTCTCCTGTAATAATGTGCTGATAGATCCACGCTCAGGCTCATCGGTGGTGATCGATATAGATTCGCTGGTGGTGCCGAACAAGTATCCCCCCGAGGTCTGCGGCACCCGTGGATATATCGCTCCCGAGGTAATTGCAACGATGGGTCTTGATGTAAACGACCCTCGCCGCAGTCTGCCAAGCTCGCTTACCGATCTTCATGCTATGCCTGTGCTGATATACGAATACCTGTTCCTCAGGCATCCGCTGATAGGTCCTAAGATCTACAGCACAGAATCGGCGGAAAAGGATGATTTCCTCGCAATGGGTCCTTCCGCCACCTTTATCGAAAATCCTAATGATACCAGCAACCGTCCCGCAGATCTGGATGTAACCATTCAGACTCTGTCCAAAGGTCTTGAAAAGCTGTTTCTGCGTGCGTTTGTGGACGGTCTGCACGACCCTGAGCAGCGCCCCACGGCAATGGAATGGGAATCCGAGCTTATCCGTGCCTGGAACAGCCTGCTTCCCTGCTCAAACCCTGAGTGCACAAAGAAATGGTTCATACTGAGAGACAGGAGCGAGCCTGTCTGCCCGTTCTGCGGCACACGCTACAACGAGCCTGTTATCCGCATGGGACTGAGAAGTCAGATGCGCGGAAAAAAGGGCTGCTACAGAAACAAGAGCGAGGTATTCCTCTACGACAGGATGCCGCTTTTCGACTGGCATATCTATTCAAACGTGAACAATGATGAAAAGGCTTGCACGGATATGCAGGCGTACATCTGCAGGCATGAGGGCAGATGGCTGCTGGTGAACAACGGCACGCGCGGACTTATATCCCCTGACGGACGGCTTGTTCCCAAAGGCAGCACCGTAGAGATCAAAGACGGTGCAATATTCCGCATGACATCAGAAGATCACGGTATGATCGCAGAAATAAGCATTTCAAATGACGAGCAGGCATGACACTGCCGTTCCGATCAAGCATAACAAACGGAGGTCAGCAGAATGGCTGAATCTATCAATGAAATACTCGCCCGGACTCCCACAGGCGGCACGGCGACGCTTCCGTCGGGAGAGTTCGAGGGCCCTGTATATATCAACAGACCGATGCGTATCGTGGGCAGCAATACCACCATCTGGGTGAAACACGGCAATGCTGTGGAGGTCTCAGCTTCGGGTGTAACTCTGGAAAACATCCGTCTGGAGCTTACCAACTGCAAAATGAACGATTTCGCCATTGCTACGTCTCAGCCGACAGCAGTGAACGATGTGGAGATTTTCGGCGCATGCCGCGGCTTCGGTGTGGAGGATATCCGCTTTGAGATTCCGAGAACTATCGATCTCGGCAGCTTTGCCGCCGAAGAGACCAACACATATACAATGAGAATGACCGTACCCACTGCGGCAGAGATATACTGCGACACACCGGGACTTACCTTCTCCCCTGCACAGCTTCAGCCGGGAGATAATCAGGTCACTATTACAGCAAGCGGTTTCAGCACAATGTTCTACCTCTTTGCGGAGGTGCTTATAAAATCCAGGTTTATCAGGCGTGTTTTCGTTACGGGAAAGCCCACCGCAGATATCGCTCCGATAAGCGGAATGAATCTCCCTGCAGGGGAATATGCTCCCGCCTCGGGCGAAGCGGTTACTACATTCCGCATGGCACCGCAGGTGCCGGAGGATACGCCCACAGAGCTTATCTCCCCGCATGCTGCACCTCAGGCTAACATCCCGCTTCGGGATGTGCTGCCACAGGATCTTCCGCTGCTTGATATACGCAAAGGGCAGCGCATATCCCTGCTGCCGTATATGGGCAGCAAATTTGATATAAACTTCTATTGCAGAAAGCCTGCACGCCTTGAAATAGATCCGTATATATTCCTGCTGGATGAAACAGGTCACTCCTTTGACAACAGGTGCCTGGTCTTTTTCGGAAATAACTCTTCCCGTGACGGCAGCGTGATATATCATCCCACTGACGGACACATCAGCATCGACCTGAACAAGATCGAACAGAAGGTCAGCAAGGTTATGATAGTGTACTCGATATACGGCGCAAACGCAGGCATGAACTTTGCTTCCGTAGCAGCGCCCAATCTCAGGCTATCCTCCTACGGCAGAGACAGGATCATCTACAGCATATATAACCTCGGCAATGCTCCCACTGTGATCGCATCGGAATTCTACCGCTACAACGGCGAGTGGAAGGTATCTGCGATAGGCTGGGGCTTTCAGGAAGGTCTTGCAAAGCTCTGCAACAATTACGGCATAAACACGAACTGATGAAAGGATCTACCTGAAATGGCAGGAAAATGCGAATTCAACAGATATACAGGCTACGATAACGCTGACGTTTTCCGCAGCTTCCTTATTGATAACTATATCTCGGTGAAAAAGCACGGCTTGTTCTTCGGGAACGCTATACCTGCAGCAACTATCGGAGAAATATCCGCTGCAGAACCATATACCACATCCGATTTTGAAAACGCTGAATCTGTTCAGCAGGGTCTGGACGCATGGCTGAAGCTGAAACGCATCAAATGCAACAGCGCCGCCATAGCGGAGATCATAGTGAAGGCAGTGGATAACTGCGGTGCCAATAAGCGCAACACATATTTTGTGCTGCTCTGCTGGCTGATCAAATATCTTGATATCCCTGCAGATAAGCTGATGTTTGTCGGCAGCGCAACCCTGCGTGAGCTGTTCTTCATGAGCGCTATGAGGGCTGCAGGTGTTGAGATCGTCTATATATCCTACGGAGAGGACAAGGATTTCAACAGCTTTCCGTACAAGGACGATGTCATAACCACGGACGGCGCCGAGCATGCGCCTATAAATATCGACTTTGAGAGCATTGATCTCAGCAAGGAGAGCCGTTTGAGCGATATGCGTGCTTCGGCGGAAAAGTACAGCGGCACTGTGGTGCGTGACTCCACCTCTGCCGCAGGAATCTTCGAGGACTTCATCACCTCCCACAAGAGCCGTGTGCTGAAACGCGGCGGCGTGTTCTCTGACGGCTGTGAAACACCTGTATACTTCGCCGCCCTCATCGGATATGATGAGGAGGCTGTATATACAAATATGCTGCTTAAGTTCAAGGAGAGCTTCGCAGGTCTCAAAAAGCAGCTTATCTTCATCGAAAAAACACTGGACAACCCCGACGTTGACGAAATGAAAGCACTGGGCAGCATACCTCAGAGCATAAACGATATGACGGACGCTCTCGCTATGCTTATAAAGCTGAACGGAGATCCGATGCGCACCGCCCTTGCACAGGCAAATCTCAAGGAGATGCTGAATGAGCTTTTTGCAGAAAACAGCAATCCCACAGTGGTGAAGAATTACGGCATGAAGCTGGTAACATGGCTTTACCGCTGCACACAAGGCCGAAAATACGCCGTGCAATATGAGGATATCCCTGTAATACTCTACTACGGAGACATCTCGCAGGTGGAGATCTTCTTCCTGCATTTCATGTCACGCTGTGGCTTTGATGTTATCTACATCACCCCCAACAAGAATATGCTGGATATGGCAGTGGACAAAAACACCGATAACCGTATGCAGATATTCCAGCTGCCTCTTTCCAAAGAGAGCGGAAGATATCCCGATAAGCCCGTAAAGATGAAAATGGCTACTGTAGCCTAC
Organism: Oscillospiraceae bacterium; assembly: GCA_045612645.1. Classification (GTDB taxonomy): domain Bacteria; phylum Bacillota; class Clostridia; order Oscillospirales; family Ruminococcaceae; genus CAG-115. Next base: position 2,518 of record JAZKZL010000411.1, on the reverse strand, counting down.
TCCGCAGAGCGTGAGCTTGATACGATGCTTTACAGCGGCGACGCAGGCATATTCCGCAGTTTCCAGTTTCCGAATTCTCAGGCGATAACGCTGAAAACAACATTCGATGAGATAGGCATACTCTGGAAGCACGAATCCAAATTCCGAACAGGCTTTGCCGTAAACGGCAATCTCGTTAGTGTGCCGAATATCTTCGCAAAGATAAGCGGAGTTACCAACGGCGATGAGGACTCTTACTGGGACGAGGTGCGCTCACGTCTCACCCCCGATACCATCCTCCGCATAAAGGAGGACAAGCCCGCTCCCGACGGCAGCCTTGATCTTTCCGCATACCGCAGCTTCTACCGCAACGGAGAAATAGATATCGAAAAGCTGAAAGCATCCCCGCTCAACCGCTACAGCTACCTGCCCGACAGACTGCAGGACTTCATCTTCTACAAGATGCAGGAGGCGGCGGAGAGCGGATATATAAAGCTGCAGGGAGATGACCTGATGTGCAGCATACTGCATTACGGACTGAATTTTGATAAGGAGCTGCTGAAGATACTGCAACGCTTCGATTTCACAAAGCAGGTGCCGAAGCTCGTTTATATTGATGTCGTAGAGGCAACGTTCACACTGGAGGAATGTATCCAAACAGTGCTGTGCAACCTCTTCGGCTTTGATATATTGATCTATACCCCAACAGGGTATAAAAACCTTGAAACATTCGTGGACAGCCGTGCTTTCGAGGAGCACACCATGAATGAATTCTTGTACAACATGGAGGTTCCGAAGCTGAAAATTCCCTCCGATGACAAAAACAGCGGATTTTTCGGAAAGCTGTTCAGGAAAGGATAAAGAACTATGGGATTACAATTCACACCCGGCGCACAGATCCAGAACGCTGAAGCAGTTGCAACAACAGCAACAGCTACCGCAGCAGTAGCGGCTGAAAATGCTGCTCTCGATCAGAAGATCGCAGAGGTTGAGAACTTCAACATCGTGGTAAAGACCGATGAGATCAAGCAGCAGCTGGCTACCAGCAAGGAGATCGACGCACTTGTAAGCACCATCAATGTAAATGATGCAAACACCATCGTAAAATTCGGCTCTGAGGCTGCCGAGGAGATCTCCAAGGCATCCGATCAGGTGCTGAACTCCATGAGCATCGATCAGATCAATGATACAGGCGTTATGCTGAAGAACCTCGCTGCTATCATGGATGAGTTCGATATCAAGGAGCTGGAGGATGACAAGCCCGGTCTGTTCGGCAATCTGAAGAAGAAGCTGGATAAGATACTCAACAAGTACAACACCATGGGCACAGAGATCGATAAGATCTACGTTCAGCTGAAGCAGTATGAGTCCGAGATCGAGCAGGCTAATACCAAGCTCGACAATATGTACGAGGCAAACATCGGCTACTATCAGCAGCTGGTTAAGTACATCATGGCAGGCGAGCAGGGCGTTAAGGAGCTGGACGCTTTCATCGAGCAGTATCAGGCAAAGGTTGCGGAGAACCCCGACGACGGCACCATCCGCATGGATCTTTCCAACCTGCAGCAGATGAGAGAGATCCTCGATCAGCGTGTTATGGATCTGAAGGTAGCTGAGAACGTTGCTATCCAGACCGTTCCCATGCTCAAGACCATGGAATACTCCAACCTCAACCTCGTAAGAAAGATCAACTCCGCATTCATCATCACCATGCCTGTATTCAAGCAGTCTCTCGCTCAGGCTATCATGCTGAAGAGACAGCGCATCCAGGCTGAGTCCCTGAACGCTCTCGACGAAAAGACCAACGAACTGCTCCTCAAGAATGCTCAAAACACCGTTGAGCAGAGCAAGGCTATCGCGGCAATGTCCGCAGGCTCCTCCATCAAGGTTGAGACTCTGCAGCAGACATGGCAGACCATCGTTACAGGTATCGATGAGGTACAGGCTATCCAGGATCAGGCTCGCGAAAAGCGCAAGCAGGACGCTGTTACCCTCGAGCAGATCAAGGCTGACTATAAGAAGCGCATGAAAGCATAATGATCATCCCCGTGAGAAACACCTCACGGGGAATTGTTTTAGAAAACAAATTCCGATTTACTATGTCCTTTGCGGTGTGGCTTTACCGCCGTTTAGACGAGATGTAGTCGCAAAGAAGGGGTCAAACCTACGGTTTACCCCTGTGCCCCATATCCCTTTGTTCTCATAGCGATACGCTATGCTGCGATATTGAGGGGAACAGTTTATCGTGTCTGATTGACGCATTTTATTGATAGGCACTTCGTACCTCTCCTATCAATTCCGTGCTGCAAATCGCCTTATCTATGCGCAAGCGCCAGCCGCAGAGCTTGCGCTGTTGTTTTTAATTGATCTGTGGCATCGCAAAACAGCATGACAAACTGGAATTTACCAGCGACGCAGTGACGCTGCGCTTACACTGCTTACGCGGGGCGCAAACTCCATTTCGCATTCCCCTAATGGGAATGCGATTTTGCTGCGCAAAACCACTACGTTTGCCACTGATCCCCTTTTAAAATGCGCC
>JAZKZL010000410.1:0-7349 GCA_045612645.1 Oscillospiraceae bacterium | reverse complement strand
GAGGATATACTTTCCCGAGGAAGAAAGGCTTGGGGAGATCATTAAGATCATCCGTAGAGGTGCTAGTGACAGTGTAACAGCAGAGGAAATAATACAGGACGAGAATGCCTTGACGCTGAATGATATCGAGATATCGGATAGCAGTGTAATGATCATAATCTCCGAAACTCCCCTTGAGGGCAAAGTGTACAGATACGGCAATCACGGCCCGTTCTGGGAGGAGATTGGCAAGACCTGCGGTTACGCATAACAGGAGGCTATATGTACAACAAAATAATTCTCATGGGCCGCATCACCCATGATCTTGAACTGAAAACCACACCCAGCGGCAAGAACGTCTGCTCTTTCAGCATAGCGGTTGACCGCCGATTTGCTGACAAGGAAGGTAACAGACAGACGGACTTCTTCAATATCGTTGCATGGAATCAGCAGGCAGATCACCTCTGCCGCTGGTTCGGCAAGGGGAGGATGGTACTGGTAGAGGGTGAGATGACCACCCGCCGTTATACCGACAAGAACAACGTGGAGCAGCTCAGGTACGAAGTCATTGCTGACAGAATCAGCTTTACGGGCGAGAAATCCACCGATACTTCAGCGGCAAGCAAGGGCTACTATCCTGATGAACCGCCTTCATCCGCTGCGAAAGCACAGCAAAAACCCGAAACCGCTGCACAAAAGGCAGCACCGAAGGAATATACAGCGGCGGATTACGCTGCGACGGATGATGATTATCCGTTTTAAGGGGAACAGGCGAGGAGTGACATCATGGGAATGAATGAAGATTTTCAGCAGTTGCTTCTGAGCCGTTTCCCGGCTCAGGAGACAGCTCTGATTCTTGACATTTTTCGTGTAGCAAGCAAGGATTATACAATCACCAAGGCAGAAACCGCATTAAGTACAGATGTAGGCGATGATTCTGAGGAACTAATAAAACAATTCCTTGTATCAAAGGTTATCGAGGGATTGGCACAACGCTCGATAGATTATTACAAAAACCGTATGCTGTTCTTTATGGAACGGATAAACACACCTTTACGATGTGTTACATCTGATCATATAAAAGCATATCTTGCAGAACGCAAAGTTGTTGATAAAATTCAGCCTTCCACACAGAACAATGAGATCAGAGTATTGAGATCATTTTACGGATGGGCACAAGACAATGATATCATGGCCAGGAATCCCACTTTGAAAGTAAAAAGCGTAAGAGAGGAAAAAAAGGTAAAAACGCCTTTTACAGAGCTTGAGCTTGAGCAACTGAGGGCCAAAGCAGCTGACAAGCGAAGTCCTTTAAAATGGTCTGCTATCATTGAAATTCTTGCAAGCACAGGCTGTAGAGTAAGCGAACTGGTAGCCATGAATCGTGATGATATTAATGGAGATCGAATCATTGTTCATGGTAAAGGCAACAAAGATCGCTATGTTTATTTAAACGCTAGAGCTATCCTCGCAGTAAATAACTGGCTTAATTCAAGAACGGATGATTATCCTGCACTCGTTATAGGTGAGAGCTTAGCAGGCAATATCAGCGAGAGAATGACCACTGGCGGTATCGAGTCCGGTATCCGCAAGATGGGAGAGCAACTCGGCATAGCCAAATGCCATCCTCACAGATTTCGCAGAACTACTGCAACACTGGCACTTAACAGAGGAATGCCTATCGAACAGGTATCCAAAATGCTCGGTCACGAACAGCTGACAACAACTCAGATATATGCACAGACAAGTGAAAACAACCTTGCATCCTCTCACAAGAAGTTTGTTACATAGGAGGTGATAGCGTGGCCAAAAAGAAAGATGACATCGAAGGATTCAGAGACTTCCTCATAGAACGTGAGTTAAGCGACAGCACCATCGAATCTTATATATACACAATTCAAGCTTACTACAAATTTAACGGTGGTATGCTCACCAAAAAGGCCGCTATTGATTTCAAAAACCATCTGTTGGAAAAGAACAGTGCAAAGACAGTAAATCTTCGTATCAGTGCTTTGGAAGCATTCTTCAATTACAAGAACGTATCTCTAGGAATTAAGCGTATTCCTGAACAGAAGCGTACTTATGTGCAGAATGTCATAAGCATCGATCAGTTCAACTATCTGATCAATAGACTGCGAAAAGACGGCAAAGAAAAGCACGCTGTTTGGTTTATGCTTATAGCCAAAACAGGAGCCAGAGTCTCTGAATTCAGAAAATTCACAAAAGCAGATCTCGACAGAGGTTATAAAGATCTTTGGACCAAAGGCAAGGTACGAAGGATCATGTTTCCGAAATCACTCATCGATGAAGTGTCGGAATATTACAAAGATCTATCTCCTGAAGCTAGCTTGTGTCAGAATCACGTTGGAAACACAGTTACAACAGGTGGCGTGAACAGCATATTAAAGTCATGCGCAGAAAGATATGATATTCCAAAGGAAGTAATGCACGTTCATGGATTGCGCCATCTATTTGCGGTAGAATTCCTCAAAAGGAATAACAATATAGCACTGCTCGCTGATCTGATGGGTCATAGTGGCGTGAATACCACAATGATATACACAAGATTATCTCAAGATCAGCAGCAAGAAGCTCTCAATGCTGCAATGGACTGGTAGGAGGTATCGATGGCAAAGCATTATTCAGGAAAAGGCAGCGAATTTGCAAAGGTGCTTCAGAGCATGTCCAGCAGATTTCAGACATGGGAACTGTGGTCTGACTTCGTTACTGTATTCGCATTGGCGTTATCTCAGCAGCTGGATCCTCGTGACAACAGGGCGAAAATGTACAACGAAACAATCAGCAAGTATTCTCAGGATGAGCTTCAGAAGTTCGTACAGTTATCTTGCCTTGTCACAAAAGCTTTTGAAGAAAACCGAGAACAGGACTATTTAGGTCAACTTTACATGGAACTGGAACTCGGTAATCACTGGACGGGACAGTTCTTCACTCCCTACCATGTATGTAAGGCAATGGCTTCAATGACAACATCTGACTGTGTAGCTGAAATCGAAGAAAAAGGCTACATAACCATGAACGATTGTGCTTGTGGCGGTGGTGCTACGCTTATCGCAGGTACCAACGCCGTGTATGAAGCTTTGAAAAAAGCAGAATCGCCATTATGTTATCAGGATCATGTACTTGTAATAGCTCAGGATCTGTCACAGACGACAGCTCTGATGTGCTACATACAACTCTCTCTGCTCGGCATCGCTGCAGTAATCAAGGTCGGCGACAGCCTCCTCAACCCATTCAACTATGATCTGCTATTTGCTCCTCCTGATGACGACCTATGGTTTACACCAATGTATTTCAGTGACGTGTGGACGACAAGGCGAGTGAGCAGGCTGATGGATAAAGTTCTTCAGCAATACACACCAAAGTTCCCAGAAGATCAGCCTGTTTATGTTACGACTCCAGTTTCACAGCCGATGTACTACTACTTTTACGAGGAGGCGACTGATAATTAAGCATTACGAAGATACCGAACAGATCACGCTGTTCCAGTGGGCGGAGCTTCAGAGCGGCAAGTTTCCCGAGCTTGATATGCTGTACCACATCCCGAACGGCGGTAAACGCAGCAAGGCAGAGGCAGGCATATTCAAGGCTATGGGAGTAAAGGCAGGTGTACCTGATATCTGCCTTCCCGTGCCTCGAGGGGAATATCACGGTCTGTACATAGAACTCAAAGCGGCAAAAGGCAGGACCTCGGCCAAGCAGGACGAGTGGCTTGAACGTCTTGCCGCTAATGGATACAAGACTGCAGTCTGCTACGGGTGGGAGCAGGCAGCGGTCACACTGAAAAGCTATCTCACCCAGAAAGAACTGAAAGGACTTTACGATGATCATTAAAAACATAGCTAAGATATGCAGGGAAAGCCTTGCTGTACGCATATACAGGAGCAATGGCGGCGAGCAGTGGATAGGAACATCAGCGGCAATGTACTATGTGCCGAACCTGCCGCCTCTTACAGTAGCACAGGCGTGCGAGATCTTCGACTACAAGCAGAAGATAAAGAACGCGATCTGCGAAAGACCGATGGCCGATACGTCAGATGCGGCGGAGCTGTTTGTGGACGATTATCCGCATGAAATATACATTGAAGAACTGCCACAGGATATTGCAATTCGTGGAGATCTGTACAAGGTGTTTTCCTGTCAGGGTGTTAATTTCCTCATCAATGATCTTTACCTTGCACCGCTGGCAGATATAGGCGAAAACACGATATACTGCATGAGATTGTATAAAGAAACGCCGATACTGTGCATCAAGAACGGAATGGTCGCTGCTGCTGTGATAGCGCCGAGGAAGTTCACGAGGGAGATCATCGACGATGAGATCAGCAGCATGGAGAACGTTATTGCGAAGTTGAGAACGGAGCATATCGTGGCAAAGGAGATCTCAGAGGACGTGCGGCAGATGAGGATGGAGGACACGGACGATGAATGATAAAGACAGGCTGACAATGAAAACAAACGTTCTCGACGGCTATACGCTGAAATGTCTGTGTACATTTGGCAGGGATATGCTTGCTGATGATGAGTTCGGATGCAATGAATACTGCGAGGAATGCGGTCAGGACTGCAGAAAGTGCGGCATACAGACAGCCTTTGACAGACTTGCTGAGTATGAAAACACGGGTCTTTCGCCTGATGAGATAAAGCAGCTCTTACCGCACACAGAGCAGAACGACGAGCCTTGTGAGGCTTGTATCGTTGCCGCTGGTATGAAGTACGGCGGTGAATCCTTCAAGAATTGCCCTATGTGTGGCAAACCGCTGAAGCAGTACACCTGTTCTGAGGTGCTGAAGATTACCCGAGATATGGCGGAGATAGCCCAAAACAGCGGAATGACTATTGATGAGATAGAGATATCTCTAAGCAGCGGCAAGGAGGGTGACGGATGAGCAGAGAACAGGAGTGCAAGAAAATGACAAATGAAGAATGTAAAAGCTGTGAATATTGTTGCAGTGCGTATGCCCAAGACGGTTATAAATTTCTGACTTGTAAATTCCCACCGTATAAAGGCAAGTGGATAGCTGAAATCTCCGATTGTCCGAAGCTGTTGAAAGGAGTGCAAATGGAACGCATCAGGCTGATTGAGCTGATACACCAAGCAGGAGATGCGGCACAGAACGCACCTATGATTGATTTCACTGCCACTCTTGCCGATTATCTCCTCGACAACGGAGTTATTGTGCCGCCTGTTAAGGTTGGCGATACCGTGTACGAGATAGTTCGTCGCCGCGGTCTGCGTCAAAGAAAAGTTGTCGAAATCTTGATTGCAGAGGAACCCTCATTTGTTGTCGGTGGCGATATTTACAGCGAAGAAAGATATCATTTTTCTTTATTCGGCAAAACCGTATTCCTCACACAAGAGGAAGCTGAGGCGTCTTTGGAGAAGTTGAAAAATGGTGACACACCATGAGTCGCTACATAACAATTGACGCCTGCTCTGTTATTCTCCAGGGCAAGAACGTTGACAAAGCCAAGCTGAACACCGAAGGCAAGGGACTTCCGTACATTGTCGGAGCTTCCTGCCTTCAGGAAGGGCGGCTGAAATGCAAGTCATACTGCGAGAACACGGACAAGCAGGTCATTTCACAGCTCGGCGATGTCATAATTTCCGTTGTCGGTACACTCGGAAAGATGGCTGTAAATGATATCGGGGATTGTGTGCTGTCAAAGCATGTCTGCGCTGTGCGGTTTGTCCCTCAGATAATTCCTGGATACGGACTGTTATGTCTGATGGGAGCCATATCGTATTGTATTCCGCCCGATGACGGTATGCAGACAGGCTTTTCCCGTAAGCTTGAGTCTGAAGAGATCGGACGCTTGCCGCTGTTACTTCTGACACTGAATGAACAGAGTATTACCGTGCAGCACATGGCATTCCTCACAGCAGGCTTGCAGACAAAGCCAACTGAAAAGCTGGATCCCGCCGATCTCCCCGATGACCCCGTAGAATTGGCGGAATGGTACAGGCGGAAAAGCGCCAGACTGCTCAGGGAGCAGCACAAGGCGTTGAATAAGGTCGTAGAATTGCTGAAATCCAGTAATATTTCATTAGACCATGACGATCAGATTACATTGGAGGATCTTTTATGAGAATTGAAAAGAACATCATAGAAATACTGGCTCGTGCAGAGGTCGAGGGCAAGACCCTTAGACTTACAGACCAGCTCGACAGAAAGACTTATCTTGAGGTTGCAAAGGTGCTGACTGGCATCGGTGGCAAATGGAATAGTGGCAAGAAGTGCCACATTTTCGCTGATGATGTGGAGGATATCATTCAGAACATCATACTGACAGGCGAGTTTGTCAGCGAAAAGAAAGAATATCAGTATTTCCCGACACCTGCGGAGCTTGCAGCGGAAACAGTAGCCTTAGCGGCAATCAGAGAGGGCGAGCGGTGTCTTGAGCCTTCGGCTGGTCGTGGTGCAATAGCTCAGTTTATGCACGGCTGCGACTGTATTGAGCTTAATCCAAAGAATCGTGAATTCCTTGCAGAAAACGGCTTCAACGTGGTGCATGATGATTTTATGACGTTCTCAGCTGATAAAGAGTATGATGTGATCGTCATGAATCCGCCTTTCTGCAAGCAGCAGGACATTGACCATGTTACAAAGGCTATACAGATGGCAAAGCGTTGCGTCGTGGCTATCATGTCAGCCTCAGTGTTATTCCGTACCGACAGGAAAACGACCCAGTTCCGTGAGCTGGTGGATAGTTTCGGCGGCACTATTGAGAAGCTTCCCGAAAATGCTTTCAAGGAGAGCGGCACTGCTGTGAATACCTGCAGAGTTGTTGTACATAAGCACGGGTAACGGGAATGGATATGCTCGCAGTAACTCCACTTGTTGCATTGGTCATAGCCTTTGTGATGATGTGGATGGAGAAGAAACGTAAATAGATATTTTAGCGGCAAAAGGGAAAGAGGGTAGTATATGGGAAATCCAAGGGAAGATATGAGGGAAAGATTATCTGAGTATGCCATTCAATGCGAATCTTTGGAGCGAATGGAAACGCGGCTTAGAAGAATATTAAATAAACTCGATAGTGCAGAGGGTCTTATTAAACTCGTAAACGAGATTGAAACCCAAAAATCATTGTGTGCTGCTAGTTTGGAACAGTTGCTCAAAATCATATCCTCTTTTCCTATCGGCGGCAGGAAATACGAAGTGTTGTCGCTTAAATATATTGATGATATGCCATGGTGGAAAGTAGGTGAGCAGATGTATCTGTCAGAAAGCGCCTGCCGAAAGCTTGAACAGCAGGCGATAGACGAACTTATCCAGCTTAATAACATAAAAAAATCTCCATAAAAAATATGGAGATTTTTCTATTTTTTCTAAAAAACTATTGACAAG
>JAZKZL010000409.1:0-2942 GCA_045612645.1 Oscillospiraceae bacterium | reverse complement strand
TCATTCTGTATGTTGGAAACTCGATATTTCAGCAGTGCCTTATTCTCCGTAGGTGCTGGCTTCTGTGCATTTGATTGCAAAGCGGCATTTTCCGCACGAAGCTTCTCAATTTCAGCGGTAAACCTAACCTCAGCGTTCTTTCTTGCCGCTTCAACTTCTGCCAAGCGCGCCTTGTCCGCCCTTTCCTTAGCTTTATCAAGTTCTTCCTTGTAGTGCTGTTTATCCACTGCACGGATTTTCTCCTGCAGCTTCTTTTCTTCTGCACGGGCTTCTTCACGGATCTTTTCAAGTTCTTTATCAGAAGGCTTCTGCACTGCAACATCAATCGGACGGTTTTCGGCATCCTTCAGCTTTTCGCTAAGCTCAATCACCTTTTCCTCAAGTGCTTTAGCCGTGCTGTCTGCATCCTCACGCTGGGAGCGCTCAACTTCAACTGTCTTTTCAGCTGTTTTCAGACGTGCTTTCATGCCCTCCAACTGCTCTGTAAGCAGTTCCAGTTCAGTTTTGCTCTTGTTATCGGCTTCGCCGAGGTCAAGGGTAAGCTGTTCACATCTGCTGTTCAGACGTGCGATCTCCTCCTTCAGCTCACGAGTACTCATTTCCTCGACATTGCCGCTCTCAATCAGCTGCTGTCTGTCCTCGGCATTCAGCATGGCTAGATCTGCAAGTTTAGTGATACCGAGATGTGAGTTCTCCGCAAGCTGTTTCTCGCCTAACACATTCAACGCACGGAGATAATTATACCCCTGGCGCTGACGGAATCCAAGCTGTTGAACGCAGTAACTATCGAAATTCTCACAGCCGAGGTATGTATAAAGCTTCTCATCATGTATTGTGCGCAGGTCCTTTGCTATTGCAACTATGCACTCGACTGCAATCTGGCTGTTTACAAGGATCCTGCGGTGCAGCGTTGCCGCTCTGTCCTGAAGCTCAAGCTGTGCAGATGATGTTTCGACTACTGCAGGAGCGGTCGGTACTGCTTCTGATGCAGTATCAGCGAATGTGTACTGTTCCTGTTTCATCTCATCCGCTGCGGCGTTGATTTCTTCAGCTGAACCCGTCTCATGAGCCGTCTTGTACGGGCAGCCCTCTCCGTCCTTCCAGCATCTGCTTATAAGTTCATTGGCCTTGGGATCCTTGTTTTCAAGGACGATACCGCCTGCCTCCATGCAGGTACATTTAAGTTTGGTGCTTGTGGGAGATACGGTTTCTGTTCCTTTGTAATACTGACATTTGTTCATGATTTATGCTCCTATTCTGATTTTCTGTCGATTCTTTTCACTTGGAGAGTCTAGCATTATCATCTTGATACGCTTTTCAACTACTAATTTTAGCCACTGTGAGACAAATGATTTCACATCTGCAGGCGGCGCACAGTTGCTTTTGCCGCTGTTTTGGATGAGCTTGCCACTGTTATCGATGTTTACCGTGAAATACGGCTTATCGGGAGCAGAGACCTTGCGAACAGCGTATATGTTTGTATCCCCGGCGGCGCAACGCCTGAAATATGTCTTTACGCAGTGGTCCAACTGGTTACTTTCATTTATAAACTCCTCACAGCTCCTCAGCGGTCGTATAAGGAATGCTCCATTGTCATAGCACAGCTTATCAAGCAGGCTTACGCGCTCTTTATAGGCAGCATCAAGCGGCGCATTCTTCTTCACTTCCACAACCGTTGAACAGCGGTCATGTTCCTTTTTCAGATTCTTCGGGAAAATATCATCCTTGTTGTGAAGTGGGTCCATACCTAGCTGCGTTGCCATATCAAGATAATCACGCCATAATAGCAGTGTGTTATTTGTGACCTTGCCGTTCCTACTCTTGTTCTTGGAAAGATAATTGACAACTCTTTTCAAGCCGACTTTAAATGCACGCATTATATCCAAGAGCGTGGTGAGTCCGTCGCTGGGGTCGCTTAACATGTGATACAGCCGCGCAAAATCTTCAAGCTCATTATCCTTGCCGCTTATCTTCTTCCACAGGCTTAGCTGATAATGAGTTATATTCAGACCGGCAAACGCCGCGATAGCGTCCTTGCTTATTCCGAGTACCTTTCCCACGTTACCGCTGTCAACAGGTTTTAAGCTGTCCTGGCAGTAGATATAATAATCGGCTATCTCATATAGCCCCTGCTTTGCCATGTTCTCAATAACAGGATGTCTGCTTACCGCTGTGAATATCTTTCTCTCCGTGCATTCAGAATGACTGCATAGCTCTCTGAGGTCCATGTCTGCCGTGCCGCGGAAATTCAAAGCCTTTGTGATCTCGATTATGTTTCCGGGGAATATCGGCCCATTGTATTGGATCCTTTGCCAGCGCTCATATACAGGTCTCCAGTAATACGGATCCTTGTAATATTCACGATAGATCTCATAGGTCTTGAGTGGATACTCCTTTGCATTCCACATCACCCTGCGGAACTCCCAGAACTCAAAGCACTCTGTTGGCTTGTTCTTCTTGAAGCCTATAGACTTGGAGCATCGAAAAAATCTTGTACAGTATCTGCCATCAGGAAGATTGTCAATATATCTGCAAAATATATCCTTTGTATAGCGTTGGCAATATTCGATATCTGTTTTCACCGTCAGAAACATAACTGCAGCACCGCATTTCGGGCAGGTGCCGATCGTGTCGTGCTTTACACCCTCGAGCTTTGACTTCTTACCACAGGCGGAGCAGATACCCATCTGCACCTTGCCTGGCTTATAGTCATACATCCATGCGGAGATGTGCAGGCTCTTGGCCCAATCCAGCACCGTAGCGGGAAGCTCGTCGGATATCATCGCCTTCTGTTCCTCTGTCTTTGCTCTGCTGCGGTGCTTGGCGGCTTCTGCCGTCTTCTCGACATATTTCTCTCTGTAATCTACTACCCAACTGAGGCCTTGCCGTTCAGGCTTTTTGCATATATGTTTGCGGAAGGGTGCAGATATACGAAAAATAAA
>JAZKZL010000408.1:0-3207 GCA_045612645.1 Oscillospiraceae bacterium | reverse complement strand
CCGTCCGCAGCCTCGCCGCCTGTGCCGTTGCCGTTGAGGGAGCCGCCCTGCAGCATGAATCCCTTGATGACACGGTGGATGTTCAGTCCGTCATAGAAACCCTTGTTTGCGAGCTTTACAAAGTTGTCAACGCCGTTGGGTGCGATCTCGGGGAACAGCTTAGCCTTTATCGTGCCGTGACCCTCTATCTCGAACTCTGCGATGAGGTCTCCTGCTTTAAGCTCCACATCTCCGAGGTTGCCCACAGTGGAGGAAACCTCGCTTGCGGTATCGGAAACGGTATCGGAAACGGATGTGTTCGCATCCTTAGTCTCGTTGTCGGAGGTGGCGGTGGAGTCTGTCTTTGCACAGCCCACGCTCAGCGCACAGCTTGCGGCAAGCAGACCGCACAGCAGCATGTTTCTTATCTTCATGTGTTACACTTCCTTATTCAGTAGTCTCATCAGCCGAGTATTCGGAGATGGTGACGGAGTTTATTATCATATTGTTCACGGGAATGCCGTTTTCATCCGTGGGAGCGGCGCAGATATCCTCGATGACCTCAATGCCCTCATAGGTCTGCCCGAAAACGGTATAAGAGCCTGCAGCGCCGAAGTTTCCGCCTATCTCGTAGAACTTATCGAACAGGTTCGTGAGATTCACACGCTCCTGCTCGTTCTCACGCTTTTGTGCGGATTCCTTCAGAGTGTTGATGGCGTCCTCGGTGATCTCTTCCTCGTTGCAGATGAACCAGCGTGCGTCGCTGTAGCCGCCCTTCTCGGAGAAAGCCATCAGCGCACCCTTGAACGGCCACAGGTTCACGTTGCATTCAGCCTCGATAAGCTCGTCGTCGCTCTGTCTGCCGATGTAGTTGCCATCCTCGTCCTTTGTGCAGCCCGAGAGGAAATACAGGTTATCCACAACAAAGGCAATATCCTTGCCGTCGTAGTAGCCCGATTCTGCCTTTTCGATGAACGCCGCAACGGTGTTGGGGGCGTATTCGGGATAAAGCACAGCTCTTATCTCGCCGCAGGAGGTGTCGAATATCGCGATGGTATCGCCCTCTGCGGGAGCCTCAAGCTGAATAAGCTCCATCTGTGAGAAATCATATTCATGCATCACGTTATATGTTCCCTGTGAAAGGGAGCAGCCTGCAAGACTAAGCGTAAGCGCGGCGCAGGCAGCCGCAAGGATCTTTTTCAATATCTTTTCCTTTCGGTGGATCATGCCTTTTTAACGATAGTTCCCTGACGGGTCTCCTCAACGATGTAACCCATAGCGGTGATCTTATCTCTGATGGAGTCTGCGAGGGCGAAGTCCTTAGCCTTGCGGGCAGCCTTGCGCTGCTCGATAAGCTCGGTGATCTCCGCAGGGATCTCCTCATCCTTATTATTATACAGCAGACCGAGTACATTTGTCAATGCTGTAAATTCATCCTGATATGCTTTTATATCGCCCTTTGTGGCGTTTCCTGCTGCGATGGCGGTGTTTATCTTTCTTACAAGCTCGAAGATGGCTGCGATACCGTCTGCGGTGTTGAAGTCATCGTCCATCACCTTTACGAACTGCTCACGGGCAGCCTTCACGTCAGCGAGAACAGCCTCTGTCGCCTCGCCCTCGGGAGCAGCGTTCAGCGCACGAGCCATTGTGTCACGGCATGTGTAGAGTCTCTGCAGGGCAGCCTTGCAGGATTCGATAACCTCCAGTGTGTAGTTCAGCTGACTTCTGTAGTGAACGGAGAGCAGCATGAAACGGATAGGCTCATAGCCGTATTCAGCGGAGAGATCACGCACCATGAAGAAGTTGCCCTTTGATTTGGACATCTTTGAGCCGTCCACGTTCAGCATGCCGTTGTGCATCCACACGTTTGCGAGGGGGCAGCCTGTTGCGCATTCGCTCTGTGCGATCTCGTTCTCATGGTGGGGGAAGATAAGGTCAGCGCCGCCGCCGTGGATATCGATTGTGTCGCCGATGTAGTGGCGGGACATAGCGGAGCACTCGATGTGCCATCCGGGACGACCCTTTCCGAAAGGAGACTCCCAGTAAGGCTCGCCTTCCTTTGCAGCCTTCCACACTGCGAAATCCATAGGATCACGCTTCTTGTCGCCTACTTCGATTCTCGCACCTGCCTGAAGGTCTTCAAGCGGCATATGGGAGAGCTTGCCGTACTCGCTGAACTTTGCGGTGGAGAAGTAAACATCGCCGTCAGCCTCGTAAGCATAGCCCTTATCGATAAGTGTCTTTACGATATCTATGATGATATCCATGTTCTCTGTAACCTTGGGGTGAACATCCGCTCTGCGCACGTTCAGACCGTCAGCGTCGGTGAAGTATTCCTTGATAGCGTTCTCGGAAACCTCATGAGCGGTGATGCCCAGCTCGTTAGCCTTCTTGATGATCTTATCGTCCACATCGGTGAAGTTCTGCACATAGAAAACCTTGTTGCCGCGGAACTCAAGATAGCGGCGCAGTGTATCGAACACGCACAGCGCTCTCGCATTTCCGATATGGATGAGGTTGTAAACTGTGGGGCCGCAGGCATAGATCTTCACTGTGCCGTCGGTAAGGGGCTTAAGCTCCTCTTTCTGTCTTGTCATGGTGTTGTAGATCTGCATTTATTATTCCTCCGTAAAGTTATTTTTTTCATCTTGTATTCTGTTTTCCATCTCCGCAAGCTTCTTTTCAAGCGCCTCGATCTGCATACGATGCTCGCACAGGAGCTGGGAAACGGGGTCTGGGATGTGGATCTGGTCGAGATCGCTGTTGGGGGAGATTCCCACCTTCACGCCGTCACGCTTTACGACTCTTGCGGGAACGCCCACCGCCGTACAGTTCGGGGGGACTTCCTCTAGCACCACGGCGTTTGCGGCGATCTTGGAGTTATCTCCTATCTTGAACGGGCCGAGAACTCTCGCTCCCGCTCCGACCATTACATTATTGCCGAGGGTGGGGTGACGCTTGCCCACGTCCTTGCCCGTACCGCCGAGAGTCACGTTCTGATACAGCGTGCAGTTATCGCCGATGATGGTGGTCTCGCCGATGACAACGCCTGCGCCGTGGTCGATAAACAGACCCTTGCCTATCTGCGCACCGGGGTGTATCTCGATGCCCGTGCGGTTGCGCGCATTCTGGGATATCCAGCGCGCTATGAAGTAAAAGCCGCGCTCGTGCCACCAGTGCGCACGTCTGTAGGCTCTCACAGCTTTGAAAGAGGGGTAGAGGAAGATG
>JAZKZL010000407.1:0-3365 GCA_045612645.1 Oscillospiraceae bacterium | reverse complement strand
TGAAATTCCGCATAACAAAGCGGTTTGTGCAGTATAAGTACCCGTGCGACACTGAGCTTGCAGGGAAGAGCCTCGACGAAATCGACAAACTCCCACTGAATCTGCAGCTCAGGTACTACCGTCTGCGTGCGAAGATGACGATAAATGAGGCAGCATCTCTGGCACGCATCGACCGCTGCACGCTTATGAATTACGAACAGGGGAGGACTAAGCAGATGAAGCAGCGGACTGTTGAGCGGCTTTTGGAGATCTACAATAAACATTAAGGGAACAGTCATGCGCTGCTCCCTTATTTCTGTGGAAATATTCGACATATTCAGGTAACTGTCGGGTAACTGAATGACATGGATACTGTCAGAATAGGTAACCGACGCCTCTGTTAAGCCAATTACTTCGGTTACCATAAACACAAAGACCGCTGATTTCATTCCCTAATGCAACTTACCCCTCCAAAAACGCAGTTCACCGAAAAATCATTGCTAAGCCATCTCCTTTCTGCTAAAATAAAGCCAACGAGGAAAGGAGACAGGAAAATGACGATACTTGATGTAAGGGATCTCACCAAAAAATACGGCGATTTTACTGCTGTTGACAGCATTTCTTTCAAGGCGGAGCAGGGCGAGCTTCTTGGCTTTCTCAGTGTGAACGGCGCAGGAAAATCCACCACCATAAATATGCTCTCAACGCTGCTGAACCCCGACGGAGGAACAGCGGAGGTGTGCGGCTGTGAGCTTGGCAAGGACGATAACGGCATACGCAGAAAAATAGGAATCGTCTATCAGCAGAACTGCCTTGACGGCATACTTACCGTTCAGGAAAACCTCATCTGCAGAGGTGTGATACACGGTGCCACCAAAGCCGAGGCTAGAAAAAGGCTTTCGGAGCTGTGTGATATTCTCTCGCTCGGAGATATCCTGAAAAAGCGCTATCAGAAGCTTTCGGGCGGTCAGAAAAGGCGCTGTGAGATCGCAGCGGCACTCATGCACACGCCCGAGCTGCTGTTTCTTGACGAGCCTACAACAGGTCTTGACCCTGCAACCAGAAAGGATGTATGGCAGGCGGTGGAGAATCTGAGAAAAAATACAGGAATGACGGTCTTTCTCACCACTCACTACATGGAGGAAGCGGCTGCCGCAAACAGGATCATCATAATCGACAAGGGACGGATAATGGCGGAGGGCACTCCCTTTGAGCTGAAAGAAAAATATGCGTCCGATACGGTGAGGATATACTGCTCGGGCGATTCGTCGGCGGAGATATGCGGAAGATTAGCGGAGCAGGGCATAAACGCTGTTGCGGAAGAATACGGACTTCAATTTGCGGTAAAGAACACCTGCAACGCACTTTCGCCGCTGTATTCCGTAAGAGATATGATAGACGGCTTTGAGGTGATACAGGGAAGCATGGATAATGTGTTCCTTAACGTCTGCGGCAGAGAAAAGGAGTGAGCGGAATGACTAATTTTACAGAGCTTGTGAAAAGAAATATAAGGGTATATATCCGTGACAAGGGAGCGGTGTTCTTCTCGCTTCTGTCCATGCTTATCGTTCTCGGACTTATGCTTTTCTTCCTCGGTGATATGAATATAAGCAGTCTTACCGATCTTCTCGGGGAATTCCCTGACCGAAACGCAGATACAGACAAGCAGAATGCGGAGCTTTTCGTTATGCTGTGGACCTGCGGCGGTATCCTTTCCATAAATGCCGCAACAGTAACGCTTGCGGTGTATTCCTCGATGATAAGCGACAGGAAAAAGGGTGTTCTGAACTCCATATACACCGCACCTGTAAGCAGGCTCACGATATCCGCCGCTTATGTCACCTCTGCCTGGATATGCTCGGTGATAATCTGCACGCTGACGCTTGCAATTTCTGAAATTTATTGTATAATACAAGGAGGGGCAGTTTTTACCCTCGTGTCGCATTTAAAGCTCATGGGAATGATAATGGCGAACTCCTTTACATACGCCTCGCTCATGTACCTTGCGGCTGTGCTGGTAAAGACCGAGGGCGCATGGAGCGGAATGGGCACGGTGATAGGCACTCTTGTGGGCTTCATCGGCGGCATTTATCTGCCTATCGGCTCTCTTGCGGAGGAGATAGGGACAGGACTTAAATTCTTCCCCGTAATTTACGGTGCAAAGATGTTCAGAAGCGTGATGACAAAGGATATCTGCAATGAGATGTTCACCGACGTTCCCGAAGCGTTCAGAACGGAATACCTTGACGCTATGGGTGTGAATATTGACTTTTTCGGTGCGGAGATAAGCGACGGCGGCTGTGTGGCGATGCTGCTGGTATGCGGACTGGTGTTCCTCGTCGCAGGAGCGTTTGTAACAGGCATCAAATCAAAGCGTGACAGATAACACGTGAATTTTACAGGAGGTGCGCAGGCTTGAAGATAATTATCGAGCCCCTTTCGGAGGGCGCTGAAGAAGAAATAATCATCAGGAGCAACAGCCTTGACAGCGAGCTTATGGAGCTTATCTATTCCCTGAAAGCGGGGCGCAGTAAGCTTACCGCATTCAATGACGACGAGATACTGAAGCTTGCCCCGGGTGATATATACTATTTTGAATCGGTGGACAATCATGTCTGTGCCTGCTGTGAAAACAGCGTTTACGAAGTGAAGCAAAAGTTGTATGAGCTTGAACGGATATACGAAAACACTGACTTTATCCGCATTTCAAAGGCGATGATAGTGAATGTATCAAAGATAGCGAAAATAGTTCCCATGTTCAATGGACGGCTCGAGGCTGTGCTGAGCAACAATGAACGGGTAGTGATCTCCCGTCAGTATGTTCCAGATCTGAAGAAAAAGCTAGGAGTTTAAGGAGGCAGTTATGAAGTTTTTTAAGAGTTTTCTGAATTTTTTCACAGCCATCACAACTGCCATAACTGCGGTGGTTGGAGCTGTGACACTTATAAGCGGCTACACGGGAGTATCGCCGTACATTCCGTTGCAGATACTTGGCTCGGGTGCGGTCACAGCACTGATAACGGCAGTCATATACAGCTTTGAGTTCAGAAGCAGAAAGCATTTTATCCTCATGACAGCGATACATTATGTCCTGCTCTGCATAACCATGAACGTCATCGGAATAATGTTCGGCTGGATAGATGCAACAGTCATCGGTATCCTGATGATGTGCGTAGATGTCGCTGTTGTGTATGTCATAGTTTTCGGCATCACCTATGTCCTGATGAAGAAAGAGGCGGACGAGCTGAACCGCGCGCTGAATGAAAGGAACAAAAAGAGCTGACGATCTGATGTCGGCGTGTATACTGAAATGCGATCCCTCCCTTTTCGCTGTGGAAAAGGGAGGGATTTTCGATGTTTGATTTATTATCAGGGCGATATTGGAG
>JAZKZL010000406.1:0-7179 GCA_045612645.1 Oscillospiraceae bacterium | reverse complement strand
ATTATATTGTTATACATTATATATTCTACCACAAACCATCATTTTAGTCAATGCTTTTTGTAAGTTTTAGACAAGAATTTACCCCAATATCGACGATATCGGGGCGAAAAATTATATTTTATTCACAATCGGAAGCTTGTTTTTTCTTTCTGCGGCTATTGATCGCAATAACGACGATGAATGATGCGAACATAATAAACGCAGATATCAGCATAACGAACGAGGATGTTACAAGTCCGTTATTGATGATAAAGTTATCTTCCCCATCGGGCGAATACCTGATAAATATATGCGCACAGTTGATTGCGATAATGAACGCCGTTGCCATCGTTCCCGAGCCTTTTACTCCGAACAGGCAGTCCTTTGCTGCACAGCGTATCACATTCCACAGACAGCACACTGAAACCGAAAGCATCAACAGAGGTGTGCATTCCTCGCACCATCTGAGAGGTGTTTCGTTTATCGCAACAAGCGCGAATGACAGCAAAACGCATATCAGCAGCGACTCTATGAAAAGATTTGAACGCACCTGATTCTGACGCTCATCAAATACCTCCTGCTGAGAACCCGGCTCGCTCAATATCATGTTTTCGCAGAATTTATCAAAGCTTTTAAGGCTCATTATGCTGCCTCCTTTTCTTCATCGGCTGTTTCCATCTTCTTCCTCTTGCTCATCACAGAAAATACAACGACCGAGGATACCGCCATGATAACACATGCAAGTATCAGCACGAAATACTCTGTCAGCTGTCCGCCTGTGATGAAAAAGTTCTTTACAGTCGTTATTTCATCCTCATTGTTGTGGAACAACAGAAAGACATATAATATCATCAAACCAAGAATATATGATGCAGTAAAGGATGTTTTCTCATATTTCACACCGAGGAGCGTACCGTTCTTGCAGTTCCTTATCACCCATATAAGGTAACATACCGCCATGCAGAACGCAAGCAATGCGATCACGCTCTGACAATATGCGTAGCCTGCCTCATAAATAATAAGTGCTATAAAGGTCATAAAGGCGTAAGCGTACAGGCATTCACTGGTTATCTTTGCACGCAGCTGATTCTGTCGCTCGTCAAATATATCCTGCGGCTGTACGTGCTCGCCCATTATCATGTTCTCGCAAAATTTATCGAAGCTCTTTAAGCTCATAATGTTACCTCCATTGTCACTCTGTCCAGAAAAGCTCATCCAGCGTTTTGCCGAGAGCCTTACATATTGATACACACAGATTTATCGTGGGATTATAGTCGCCGTTCTCCACGGCGCTGATGGTCTGGCGTGTTACGCCGATCTTCTTCGCAAGCTCATCCTGCGACATATCCGCCGCTGCACGGGCTGCTTTCATCCTGAGATTCTTCGCCATTTCATCACCTCGATGTGAGTATAACATATATTTTACTGTTTGTCAAGTATATTTTACATTTTGTTTGATATTTTTATCAAAATGTCGGCTGATATACAGAAAAATCCCCCGAGCGGACTCAGGGGATCAGGATATTCAATTATACATAACCAATGATAGCGGAAATGAAGATCGCGATCATGAATACGGGACAAACATATCTTACCATAATGCGATAAAGCAGTTTGGATTTGAACTTGCCGTTCAGCTCCACTTCGCTCTCCACGGTCTTTGTCTTTACAACATAACCGATAAGAATGCAGGTTGCAAGCGCAACTAGCGGCATGATAACGCTGTTGCTTGCAAAATCGAAGAAATCCAGGAACTGCTTGCCGAACACCAGAACATCCTTCCAGCTGCTGTATCCGAGAACGGAAAGCATTCCTATCACAAAAGCGCCGCCGAATACAACAAGGCAAGCGGGAATACGTTTCATCTTCGCCTTTTCCATAACGATATGCACGATAGTTTCCATGAGGGAAACAGAGGAAGTCAGCGCGGCAAGAGCAACGAGAATAAAGAACACCACTCCGACAATGTGTCCACCCTCAAAGGAATCGAAAACCTTAGGGAGAGTTACGAACATGAGTCCGGGGCCTTGATTGAGCGCGCTCTTGTCTCCGCCCGAGAAAGCAAACACGGCAGGAATTATCATCATACCCGCAAGAAAAGCGATAGCGGTGTCGAATATCTCGATATGACGGACAGAGCCTTCGATGCTGTCGTCCTTTCTCATATACGAGCCGTATGTGACCATGATACCCATTGCAAGTGACATCGAATAGAACAACTGACCCATTGCTGCAATAACTGTCTTGAGGGAGAAATTCTTGAAATCAGGCTTGATGTAGTAGATGAAGCCTTCCATAGCACCGTCAAGGGTGATTGAATAGATCGCAATACCGATAGAGATCACTATCAGAACAGGCATCAGAAACTTGCTGAACTTTTCAATTCCCTTCTCTACTCCCAGCATTACGACTACAGCGGTAAGCGCCATATAAATGAAGAAGAAGATAGTAGGCTGCAGCGCATGACCGGTGAAGTCAGCGAAGTATGTAACGGTCTTTTCGACACCGTCAACAACCTGCACAGTGGATGTTGCAGCTGCAGAACCCTGACCTGTGAGGAAAACTGTCAGATACTTCAGCACCCAACCGCCGATAACACAATAATATGGGAAGATGATGACAGGAACAAGTGCGGCTACCCAGCCGAGAGGTGCGAACTTGCTGTGAAGTTCAGTATACGCACCCATTACGCTCTTACCTGTTTTTCTTCCTATTGCGATCTCTGTTACCATAAGAGTAAAGCCGAAAGTCACTGCAAGTATCAGATACACCAGCAGAAAGATACCGCCGCCGTACTGTGCGGCGAGGTAAGGAAAACGCCAGATATTGCCCAATCCTACAGCAGAGCCTGCCGCAGCAAGAATAAATCCGATCTTTGATGAAAAACCGCCTTTGGCGGATTTTGTTTTTGTTTTAGTCTGTTCACTCATAATAAATCGCTCCAAAATTAAAAATACAATTACAATTATAATAGATAATAAAACCAAAGTCAAGGGATTTTGCACGGTTTTTCTGATTTTTGTGGTATTTTTTGACCGTTGGCACTTGTTTTGGTCTTGACAAAACGTTTCGGATACTGTATAATATTTAATGTTCTGCGGATCACTCCGCACTTAAATAATATGGAGACGTATCGAAGTGGTCATAACGAGACTGACTCGAAATCAGTTGTACCGCAAGGTACCGTGGGTTGGAATCCCACCGTCTCCGCCAATAGACCGCAATTTTTTGAAATTGCGGTCTATATTTATATCTACAATCAGTTCGATAAATAAGAATTTGATTGCAGTTATAAGAGATTGATTAATGAATACTATACTCACCGATTTAACGAAACAGAAGTAAAAGCAAGGAGGTCCTTAAATGAAATATCGTATGCTTGTTGTTATAGCGGCTTTGTTTTTGATTACGGCTGTTTGTCTTTGTGCGGGATGCAAAGCATCCACCGATACCGATACAAATGTTATTTCCAATAGTGAGATCGCGCCACCAAAGTTCAATTATGAAACAGGTTCTTACGATGAGGAATTCACACTGACAGTTGCTGCCGATAATGATACCATCGTACACTATACACTTGATGGCAGCATACCTACGGCAGACTCTCCTGTATTTCCCACAGAAGGAATGATTATAGGCAACCGTTCTGATGAACCCAATGTTCTTGCAGCTGTAAGCACAAACAAAATATCACTGGAAACCGACCATGTTCCTCCAACGGTTACCAAGGGTACGGTCATTCGTGCTGCTGCGTTTTCTCCTGACGGGAAAATAATGAGTGCGGTTACCACCAAGACTTATTTTGTCGGACTGAACTATAAGTATATTAAAATCATCTCTCTTGTACTTGACGTTGACAGCCTTTTTGATTACGAAAACGGCATTTACATCATGGGCAAAGTATATGACGACTGGATGGCTTCAGACCCCGAAGCAAAGAACGCAGGCCCGTGGGAAATCAAGGGCAACTTTTCTCAGAAAGGCCGCGAATGGGAGCGTGAGGTACTGCTACAGCTCATCGAGAACGATGGCGCTTTCGGTATCGAGCAGAACATGGGCATGCGTATCATGGGTACTGCTACCCGTACTTATTATCAGAAGAGCTTCCGTCTGTATGCCCGTGAGGAATACGGAGCCAAGCGTCTTGAATATCCTTTGATTACCGGTCTTACAACTGACAACGGAGAGCAGCCGCTTCAAAAATTCAAAACCTTTATTCTGCGCAACGGAGGCAACGACAACTACTTTACCCTTCTGCGTGACCCTTATGTTCAGGCACTTTTACCCGACCGTGATTTTGCAACCCAGGGCGCAGAGCCATGCATTGTTTTTATTAACGGTGAATACTGGGGCATTTACAGTATTACCGAGGATTATTCCGACAATTATATTGAAGACAACTACGGCGTTGACAGTAAAAATACGATCATAGTCAAAAATATGGTCAATGATGAACCGAAAGTCGATGAGGGCGAGCCTACGGATATTGAACTCTATAAGGAACTGGAGGGCAGTATCTACTGGCGTGATTTCACGCAGGCTGAGCATTACGACTGGCTCTGTGAAAATGTTGATATTCAAAACCTCATTGATTACATGGCGGTTTTGCTCTACATTGACAATAGCGACGGTGCATTTAACGGTAACAACTGGCGTATATGGCGAGCAAGAGAAACTGCCCCCGAAAATGAATACGCAGATGGCAGATGGCGCTTTATGCTTTATGACAACGACTTTGCGCTGGCCTTTCGTCCTGATGAAGGTGGCGCAGAGAAAAACACGCTGGAGCAGATTCGGAATATTGACTGGGGTTGGGGACTTTTGTTCAATAAGCTCATGCAGAACGATGAGTTCAAGGCACAGTTCATCAATACATTCATGGATCTTCGTAATACATCCTTCCGTCCTGAGAATGCACTGGAAACTCTTGAAGAGATGAAAAGTGTAATTGTTCCTTATATAGCTGAGCAGTACAGACGCAACGGCCCCGGATGGGTTACTCAAATGACTGATGATGAGATGGAACAGCGCTTTGAGAATGAACTTGATAATATCCGGCAATTCATCAATGGCAGATATGACTACTCTGTGGATATGCTCAGGGATTGCTACGGTCTGGACGAGGCACACAGCTTAAGTATCGGTGCAAATAATCATGAGGGTGGAACGGTAAGCGTAAACACCGTTACCCCCGAACTCGGCGATGATTTATGGCAGGGCAAATATTTCTCTGAATATGAGATAACCTTGACTGCTGTTCCAATGGAAGGCTATGTTTTTGTCGGCTGGAGCGGAGATGTTACTGAGCAAAATCTAGAAATCACTCTCCGACTCAGCGAAGATATGGAAATAATCGCAAACTTCGAGAAAAATACAGAATAAAATGCCGTTTGCTATTTTATATAACTGATAATTTGATAAGTGAAAAAGGCAATAATTATTCAAGAGTGACAAAAAGATAAATTCCGATTTATCAAACACATTCAAAAATAGAGATAATAACAAAAAGAGGGAGCAAAAACTCCCTCTTTCTTTTTCAAATATAACCGCCTTGCCGTGGGCATGCTATAAAACCCGCAATAAAGCAGGGTGGGTAAGATCGCCTTTCGGTTTCACGCTCCCTATCATCCGCAGTACGGGAGGTCTGCAATCCGCCGCCAGAGTCGAAATCCCTTTTAAAACACGTTGGATTATATCGACACACCTTAAACGTGTCAAGGCAGTAAGTTCACTTTTCAGTGGAACGATATTAATATATCCTCACGGGATCATATTATCCGTGGAATATCATTCCTCATCTTCGTCATAGCCTGCGAGATTTGCAAAACGCTGCAGGAAGATCTCGCCGATGGCTGCGTATTCCTCATCGCTGTCGATAGTTGCCAGCATGGATTCGCCGTCTACCTCCTGCTCCTTCAGAACTACGAACTGATCTGCGCCCTCATCATCGTCAGACTCGGGAACAAGAGCATAATATGTTGTTCCCTCATATTCCATAGCATCGATAAACTCAAAGCGGGTGACGTTGCCATCCTCGTCTTCAAGCTCGATGATGCCTTCCTCTTCGTCGAGGTATGTGTTGTTCATATCTTCACTCATGTCATTATTCCTTTCGTTATGTGCATTTTTAACGCACGCTATATACCTATTTTACACTACTGAGGCGTTATTGTCAATATGAAAAATGAAGAAATTTGCCGTAAAGCGCCTTTTCAAGCAAAATATCATGGTTTTGTACAATTCTGTCGAACAAATATTATATAAAACATCAACAGCAAAGTTGAAAATATCTATTGACTTTGCACAAAAGATGTGGTATTATAATATCAAGGAAAGGGACAGGGAAAAGCGAGGGAGCTTACCCGAGATCCCGCCGATCTTAACGAAAGGGGTACACTCCAATGGAAAGCTGAAAAGGTCCTAAGGCTGATGCAGAAAGGATAATCCAATGGAATGACACCACACTACTCGGCTAACATCTTATCAGAAAGGAGCGGGTCCGATGGAAACAACTGAGCCAAAGCACTACTTAACATCTGCGGCTCGTACCGAGAGCTGAAAGTCAAAGTGATTGCGGCGAACGGACTGCATGGGGTTCTTCCCCACAGATGCAGCAGCTGCCCGACCGAGTGTTTATACTCAATAATAAGGACTTTCCGCAGGAGGCGGCACGCAGATGACCGCATGGCAGAGTCAACAGACGGTGCCGGTTAACCGCTATATGCGTTCACATATAACACCCGACGAAAGCAGGTGGTTCCAACATGTACGGTTATATCAACATGAGGTCAAGAAAAACTGCGAAAGGATGAGTCCCATGTACTCATAGAGTTTGGTTCCACAACAAATTTTATGTGAGGTACAGTCCGATGTAATACCGAGTTCACAACTGAATATACAGATCCTGCGATGAGTAAGTCGCAGGATCTTTTGTGTATCGCTTCTAAAACCGCCCCTTGCCATCTTGCAAGAAACTCTACATGTCGAAAAGTCTGTTACAGGCGAACGAGAAAGTGCCAGATGCTAGGAACCCTCACTTTGGCTGGGCTTTGTGCCTGCCAAAGTGAGGAGTGACAACGCAGATGGTACTTTATCGACAGCCTGAGACCCCTGCAGGATATGCAGGGGTCTTGTTGTATTAATAGATATCGTACTTCTTCTCCCCTCTTGTGAATACGGGGATGATATCGATGGGGGCAG
>JAZKZL010000405.1:0-4034 GCA_045612645.1 Oscillospiraceae bacterium | reverse complement strand
CTACCTTTGCGACTACAATTCGTCTTGATGGCGGTCACGCCACACCGCAAAGTGCATGATAAATCCAAAGGGAATTATGTTTCAAGCCGCACCGCAAAGCTCATGCCAAATATAAACTCCCGCCAAACAAAATGGAGCGAGATCAACTCGCTCCTTTAATATTACTCTATCCCCTCCAGCAGCTCGGCTGCGGAGATACCGAAAAGCTTTGCCAGCGCCAGCAGGTTGGATGTGCTCGGCTCGGCGGCGCCTGTCTCCCATTTGGAGACCGCCTGCCTGCTCACTTCCATCGCCTCGGCGACCTGCTCCTGCGTCATACCGCAGCGGATGCGGTGGTTCTTTATTGCTTCTGCGAGGGTAGTCTTTTCGGGAGCCTCGCTCGGAGCTATGCCCGCAGCCTCTCCCGATACTACACCTGCATTCTCCTGCGGCATGGGCTGCGGCGGTGTATATGCCTGATATTCCGCCTGTGAGTTGTTGCTTTTGTTATTCGAGCATATAGCTATCACAACAACTATCACGACTATTATCGATATGATAACGCCCAGTCCGAGAAGTATAAGTCCCAGTAATGATATACTTGCCATGTGCAATTCTCCTTTTGTTTTGTTATGCTCTTATTCTATCAGCGAGGTGTGGAAAACTCCACCAACTATCGTTCTACGGCGTGTAGAATATTGGTTGCGCTGCGGAAATTCCGCATAACAGAGCCATTTGTTTGCCTGTGCGCCGAGATATCACACAGCCGCCCTCTTTTGAAGGCGGCTGCTGTTTTTAGAAGATATCTTTCTTGTTCTTGATGTATCTGCGTATCAGAATGCCGATCATGGCAGCTACGCACAGCAGCAGGAACACGGGAACTATCCACTGGTTCGTGTTTTCGGGCTGAGCGGATTTCATCTCCGTCCAAAGGGTCTGCATCTGAGCGTTTGCCTCGTCCGAAAGGTTTACGAACACGGTGGTGTTGCTTTCGAGATATTCATTGCTGGGATAGGATACGGGATCGTTCTGCACTTCCTCATCCAGCATTTCAAAGGCTGCGGAGTGGGGCGTGGAGTAGCAGATGTAGTCGATATTTGCAAAGGCGATGTCAGGCTCGCACATGAAATTGATGTACATTTCTGCAGCCTCTTTCTGCTTTGCGCCCGTGGGGATGCACATTGCGTCCACAAAGAGGTTCGTGCCGCTGTCGGGAACTACGAATGCAAGATCCTCGTTCTCCTCAAGGATGGTGAGAGCATCGCCTGCGTAATATGGAGCAAGCCATGCGTCGCCTGCCGCCATCTTATCGAAGATCTCGTCCATAACATAAGCCTGAACAACGGATTTCTGCTCCTTTAAGCGCTCTGCGGCGATTATCAGCTCGTCATGGTTCTCGGTGTTGAGGGAGAATCCGCACATGATCTCTGCGATAGCAAAAGCGTCACGGGGGTTATCGAACATCAGGATCTGATCAGTGTAGGTCTCGTCCCACAGGATCTCCCAGTCGATCTCCTCCTCGGGAACATCGATCTGCGTTGTGTTGTAGATGATACCGACAGTTCCCCATGTATACGGCACGGAGTAGAGGTTCTCGGGGTCGTATGCGGGATTTACGAAGTTATCCTGAATATACTTGAAATTCGGGATGTTGTCAAGGTTGATCGGCTGAATCATCTCCTCATTTATCATTTTGGAGATCATATAATCGGAGGGGATGACCACATCGTAGCTTGCGCCGCCGTTCTTCAGCTTGGAGTAAAGATCCTCGTTGGAGGGGTAGGTGGTGTAGTTTACCTCGATGCCTGTCAGCTTTGTAAATTCTGCGTTTACGTTGAGAGTACCCTCATCTGCACCCGTGGAGATGTATTCGCCCCAGTTGTAGACGTTTATGGAGATACCTGCGTCCTTGAAACGGGTGTAGTAATCCATATCCTCAACTGTGAGGGTCTGCTCGTAGATCTCCTCGGTCTCGGAGCTTTCTGCGCTCTCATCGGAGGCGCTGCCGTCAGCGCAGCCGCACAGCAGGGAGGCTGTCAGCAGCAGGGATGCGGCGGCATCGAAAAATCTTCTCATTTTCATTACACATCCGCCTTTCCCGAGCCTGCAGGTCTGTACTTGCGGTTTTCGATGAAGTTCTTTACAATAAGCACGATAACCACCACAACAAATATGATAGTGGAAAGTGCGTTGATCTCAGGGGATACCTTTCTGCGCACCATGGAGTAGATGGTGATGGGCAGAGTCTGCGATGTGGGGCCGCAGGTGAAGTAGCTTATTACGAAATCGTCCAGCGAATAGGTGAAGGACATCAGAAAGCCGCTCAGCACACCGGGCATTATCTCGGGGAGGATCACCTTGCGGAAAGCGGTGAACGGGCCGCAGCCGAGATCCTGAGCCGCCTCGAAGAGGTTTGGATCCATTTGTCTGAGCTTTGGCATAACGTTCAGGATAACGTAAGGCACGTTAAAGGTGATGTGGGCGATGAGCAGAGTCCAGAAACCGAATTCCAGATTCATTCTTGCTGCGAAGAACACGAACAGCAGCATCAGCGAAACACCCGTTACGATCTCGGGGTTGATGACGGGCATGTTGGTGATATTCATTACAACAGCCTTAGGTACCTTTCTCATGGTGTGGATGCCGATAGCGGCGAGAGTTCCGAGAATGGTGGAGAGTATGCTTGCAGCCACCGCAATGATAACGGTGTTGATGAGGGAGGAGATTATCATCTCATTCCTGAACAGCTTGGCATACCATTCCAGTGTGAAGCCTGTGAACACCGTGCTTTTGGACTCGTTAAAGGAGAACACGATCAGCACGAAGATCGGCACATAAAGGAACAGCAGCACCAGTGCGATATAGATCTTTCCTAATCTTTTCATCATCGCACCTCCTTACATCAGCACCTGGTCGTCGGGATCGAACTGGTTCATTATGGTCATTATCAGCAGGATTATGACCATTAGCACCAGCGATATCGCCGCACCGAGCTGTGGGTTATATGCATTTCCGAGGAACTGCATCTCGATAAGGTCGCCGATAAGGAGATTAGAGCCGCCGCCCAGCATACGGGAGATGATGAACGTACTGATAGCGGGAACGAAAACCATCGTAATGCCCGAGGTGATTCCCGGCAGACTCAGCGGAACGATGACGCGGAACAGCTTTGTCATGTAGTTGCAGCCGAGATCGTCAGCAGCCTCCAGTACGGACTGATCGATCTTCACCATAACGGAATGCAGGGGAAGTATCATATATGGCAGATAGTTGTAAACCATGCCGAGAACCACGGCGCCCTCGGTGTTGAGCATCTTCAGCGGCTCGATTCCGATAAGACCGAGCAGTGTGTTGATAACGCCCGTGTTGCCGAGGATGGTCACCCATGCGCGGGTACGCAGCAGGAAGTTCATCCACATGGGCAGCATAACGATCATCAGCATTGTGCCCTGATGATACTTCTTCATGCGGGAGAGCATGAACGCTAACGGATAAGCGATTATGAGACAGATAACGGTCGCAATGATGGCAAGCCATATGGAGCGCACGAAGATATTCGTGTACTGACCTGCGTTTGCAACGTTAGCGAGGGTGAAGTGTCCGTCCTGATCGGTGAAAGCAAAGTACGCCACCATCAGCAGCGGAACCACGATGAACACCACCATCCACACAAGGTAGGGAGCGGCAAGAAATCTGAGCTTTTTCAATTTCAGTTCTCCTCCTTGGTCTTTTTCATGATGTGGATATCAAAGGGATCGAATGTCATGCCGATCATGCTGCCGACAGGCTCTGCCTTTGTGGAGTGGATCATCCACTCGTGGTCAACGCCGTCAACTATCATCTCATAATGAACGCCCTTGAACACAACGGAGGTAACGATACCCGTGAGCTTTGCCTCAGCCGCGGGGATGACCTTGATATCCTCGGGGCGGATGACCACATCGATGGTCTCGTTGGGGGAGAATCCCTTATCCACGCACTCGAACTGCTTGCCGCAGAACTCCACGAGGCAGTCGCGGGGCATGGAGCCGTTGAGGATGTTGCTCTCGCCGATG
>JAZKZL010000404.1:0-21823 GCA_045612645.1 Oscillospiraceae bacterium | reverse complement strand
GATTTGGGCAACGGCGTGCGGTTCTTATAACATGAAAACAAGGGAGCGTTTAGGCTCCCTTGTTTTGTTATTGATGGATATTATTGTTGATATTATTATAATAGTAATAGTACTGAAGCTGCTGCTGGCGGAGAAGCTCTGCCTGCTCCTGTTTTTTCAGCTTGCTTTCAAAGATAGCGTAGATGAAGGAGACTGTCAGCAGGATCACGCCGAAGAGGATGAACATCAGTGTTCTGCCTACAGGACCGATACCTGCAAAATCCAGCAGGAACAGCTTTGCGCAGGCGAGCAGCGTAAGTGCAAGTCCGAATCTTCTCAGTACGGCATTCTTTCGGATGAAACCGACGATTATCCAGGCTATGGCAAGCGCAAGATACATGATACTTATTACGCAATTTGTAAACGCCATGATCTCGTTTGCTCCGAGTGTGAAGGTAATGCACAGCATTGCATACAAGGAAACGGCAAGGCCGATAGCCTTAGAGAATTTAGGTGCCAGCGAACGTATATTGAGAGTAACGTCAAGAGCGGCTGCCATTGAAACGGCATTGACTGCAAGAGAAGCAACGAGACATATTGTATTATCTGCGGGGGAAGAGATGCAGGAACACAGGTTGGTTATGCCAAGACCGCACAGGCTCATCAGATAGAAGATTATTGCTGTTATCGGAGCTGCTTTTCCGAGGAATTTCAGCTTTCCCGTCACAAAGCCGAGTATCATCCACACAAGGGAACCAAAGAGCATGAAGAAGGCAAGGGATTCTCCGAAACCACTGAGCAGACCTTCGTCCGACAGATTGGCGCTGATGTGAAGTGTGATATAAAGTCCGAACAGTGCAGTGTTGCAGAGTGAGATGATCGAGAATGCATTAACGGCAGTTCCGCGTGCCTTGCGGATAGCCTGAACGGTCATGATAATGAGCCACAGAACCGTGTTCACAGCAAATTGCAGTATGTAGATGTTTTCTGTTATATTGAATATGCAGAAATTCAGGAAGATATATTCGGCAATGCTGCAGGTGATAATGCCCCAGATCTTGACGAGCTTTATATTCTTCAGCAGGCCAATGACCATCAATATAGCTGCATAGAAGTGGAATACTATATAAATAAGGTCTTCGGGGAATACACACAGTATCGACACGCAAATATAAAGTATTGCAGTGTTCAGGAGAAGTCCGATCAGCTTGCAGCTGTCAAAGGTTGTTTTGGCAACACCAACCACAGCAAAATAAGCACAACCGACGAACAGTGCAAGGAAGCCGAAGGCTGTTATATTTTCGGCGATTGCCTGAAGGATAAACGCTACAAGTGCCAGGAGTACGTTTGCCGTGATGAATTCGAGCATATTGTATGTGGGGAGCGTTCCCTTGTTTTTGAAGGCGCTGACCACGGAGTTTACAATATACAGCAATGCGGCAATAACAACATAAACTGTGGTAAGCAGTGCGGAAAACAGTCCATCGAAAAGATCGGTCAGATTAATGCCGATTGCTATTGCGAGGAAGAAATTGCATATTAGCAGTGAGTATGGGGCAATATACCATTTTTTGAGATTACAGATAATGATTACCGCTATTTGCAGAAGTATCAGATAGACAAGGGAGGCAAATAAAGATCCTCCTGTTGCGAAAGCCGCAAAGCAGGGGAGTATACTGCTGACAACGGCGACTGTCATTATTGTCTGTGATTTGTAACGTATCGATAGTAGCGCGGCGCCTGCGGAGACTACTACGCCGATCAGCAGTGATGCCCATTCGTTCAGCGATTCGTATGCGTAATATCCGATCAGTATCGAGACCGCAAGCTCGGCTATTCCGCCCAGAGTAAGGGCACGGGCGAATATGACAGAGTTTTTTCTGTAAAATATTTCACCGAGGGCAGTCATAGCAAGACCTAATGCGAAAATGATCACAGTGCGTATAGCGGGGGAGAGGAATTCTTCCGATACAGCCGAAAATGCGATGACGCCTATGATGATAAATATAACGCCGATCTTACTAAGAAGGTTTATGCCGATAAAGGATTCGCGCTTGCTCACTTGCGTGGAGGGATAAGCGGGGTACATTGGCTGACCGTATTGATTTGTATACAATGGCGGTGCGGTATAACCTCCCTGCTGTACTGGTGGGTTATAATACACGGGCTGCTGTGGGGGAGTGAACTGCTGCGCAGCGGTTTGCTGATTGTGGAGCGGCTGTTGCTGCGGCATTATTTGTTGCTGATTTAAAACTGCCTGCTGCGTAGGAACTCCATATGTCTGAGCAGGAGTTGAAGGCTGCTGAGGATAAAATGTATGCTGATTTTGTATGCCTTGAGGCGGCGGTGTCTGCTGCTGTGGGATTGGCTGCATCTGTTGTTGCGTGCCGGTGGTGGGCGCCGTTGGAGTTGCAGGTGCTGTTACCGATTCAGGGGGATTATTCGCCCCCTGGATGTTCTCGTTAATATTCATGTATCCCATCCTTTCAATATGTTAATATGTTAAATCGATTTTTACCTTATTATATACTATAATTGTGAAAATTACAAGTGCAGACAATAAAAAACAAAAGGACTGCCAAAGCAGTCCTTTAAATGTGGTTTGTTAGATCACTTTACGATGTAGCTCTTGATTTCGTCGAGGAAAGCGCCGCAGTTGTCGCTGTGGATATTCAGTGTCAGCTCCTTGGAGAGATCCAGGCTGAAGATGCCCATGATAGACTTTGCGTCGATAGCATATCTGCCGGATACGATGTCTACGTCGTAGTCGCACTTTGTTACGATGTTTACGAAATTCTTTACGTCATTGATGGTGTTGATGCAGATCTTTGTTGTTGTCATAGCTTTACTTCCTTTCTTCATAAGCAGGGTCTTATTATGATAGCACGCCCTGCGTGTTTTGTCAACGGGAATTTTGTCGCCTTACTTTGCGAGGAATTTTTCCATTTCTTCTGTGAGTGCTTCTGCCGATGCACCCTCGCCCCTGATTACCATGTTCAGCGGTTTGGAAAGATCAAGACTGAAGATACCCATGATGGATTTTGCGTCTATCGCATATCGTCCGGATATGAGATCGCATTCGAACTCATATTTGTTTGTGATGTTCACAAATTCCTTTACATCTTCGATCGTGCCAAGCAGAATTTTGAGTTCCTTCATTAAAATCGCCGCCTTTCATTGTTTGAGATTGTTCTGTTTGTTGTCTTTGTGTACAAGTCTTTGTCTGTCTTTTCGGTTATTTTTGCTAACCTCAATATAAATATAGCAACAAAATAAAAAATAGTCAATAGCTTATTGCAAAATTCGGAATAATCAAGTATAATATAAATGTATAGAAAAAACATTTAGCTATTTTGACTAAAGTTGGCGCTCTATAATATACACTATGCACAAAAGCATTTTGAGTTGTCAATGAGTAATTTCGTTCAAGGAGCTTGGGATGACCTTTTATATTTACACTCTTGGCTGCAAGGTCAATTCCTGTGAGAGCGCTGCTATCACGGATGCCATGCTTGCAAGAGGCTTTGAAAAAGCTCCTGAGGGAGAGGCGCCTGATGTGGCGGTGATAAATTCCTGTGCGGTAACGGGCGCGAGCGTGAAAAAGGCACGTCAGCTGATATCACGCTGTAAAAAGGACAAGCCCGATGGCGTCGTGGTGCTGTGCGGATGCTTTCCGCAGGCATATCCCGAAGAAGCTGCAGAGACCGCCGCGGATATTATAACAGGCAATGGCGGTAAGGCGGATATTCCCTTGATCGTAGAGAAATTTGTCGAAGCACCCGAGCGAAGAGTTATCATAGGGGAGCTTTCGAGAGAGTTTGATCTTCATTGCGCAGGAGCTGATCTTGATCGCACAAGAGCATTCATCAAGATTGAGGATGGCTGCGACAGATTTTGTTCATACTGCATAATCCCTACGGCGAGAGGACGAGTTCGTTCCATGCCGATAAATGAGATAACAAGGCAAGCGCGGTTGGCTGCGGATAGCGGTCATAAGGAGATCGTGCTTACGGGTATAAATCTCAGTTGCTATGGGCAGGAGCTTGGGCTGACTCTCGGTGATGCGGTGAAAGCCGCTGATGTTGAAGGTATAGAGCGCATCAGACTCGGTTCGCTGGAGCCTGATATGATGACGGATGAGGAGATAGCAAAGTTGCGTGTGGTCGGTAAGCTTTGCCCGCATTTTCATCTTTCGCTGCAGAGCGGCAGTGACGAGCTGCTTAAGCGCATGCGTCGCCGTTATGATACCACACAATATACAAATGTATGCGAAAAGCTCAGATCGGCGTTTCCCGAGTGCTCTATCACTACTGACATAATGGTGGGATTCACGGGTGAGACAGATGCGGAATTCGAGGAGAGCTTGGCGTTTGCGGAGAAGATCGGTTTTGCTAAGATACATGTGTTTCCGTACTCTATCCGCAAGGGAACTTTGGCGGCTATGCGTCCAGAGCAGGTGCTGCCGCATATCAAGTCTGACAGGGCAAAGCGCATGAATGTGCTCTCTGCAAGGCTGGAGGAGCAATTCCTGAAAAGCTGCATAGGCAAGGAGTGCACAGTGCTTATCGAAAAACCTCAGAGCGATGAATATAGCAATGGCTTTACAGGGGGTTATATCCCTGTTAGAATATACAGTAAGGCGTTGGCCAGACATTCGCTGGTACAGGTGAGGATCACAGGCAGCACCGCCGACTATTGTATAGCAGAGCTTATATAATGATTATAAAATGGTCAAAGACCTTTTTAGAATATATGGAGGAACAAAGAAATGGCAGTTTATCGTATCTATGTGGAGAAGAAGCCGCAGTTTGCGGTTGACGGAAAGGCGTGCTTATCTGACCTGACTGTTGCTCTCGGCATCAAGTCTGTTGAGGATGTGCGTATCATCAATCGTTATGATGCAGAGCAGCTTCCCAAGGAGAATTTTGACAAGGCTATCCCTACGGTTTTTTCTGAGCCGCCCGTTGATGAGGTGTTTGAGCAGCTTCCTGCTCTTGCAGCTGACGAGCGTATGTTTGCGGTGGAGTTCCTGCCCGGTCAGTTTGACCAGCGTGCAGATTCCGCAGCGCAGTGCATTCAGATGCTGTGCAAGGGTGACCGTCCCGTTGTAAAGTACGCAAAGATCTATATCCTGAAGGGCAAGATAACTGATGAGGAGTTCGATAAGATCAAGCACTATCTCATCAACGCAGTTGAGTCCCGTGAGTGCGGCTTTGAGGAGTACGAGACACTCGAAGTAAAGTATGAGATCCCTACAGCTGTCGAGACCCTCGATGGCTTCATCAACAAGACTGACGCAGAACTGGCTGATTTTGTTGTGAAGTATGGCCTTGCTATGGATAATGACGATATCAAGTTCTGCCAGGATTATTTTAAGAGCGAGAACAGAAATCCCACTATTACCGAGATCCGCATGATCGATACTTACTGGTCCGATCACTGCCGTCATACCACTTTTGGCACTATCATTGATAATGCGGATATCGCTCCCGCATATATCGCCGATACATACGCTGAGTATAAGGCTGACCGTGAGGAGTTGGGCAGGGGCAACAAGCCCATCTGCCTGATGGATATCGCTACTCTTGCTGCAAAGAAGCTGAAGAAGGATGGCAAGCTGAAGGATCTTGACGAATCTGAAGAGATCAATGCATGCTCTGTTAAGATCACTGTTGATGTTGACGGCAAGGACGAGGAATGGCTGCTGATGTTCAAGAATGAGACTCACAACCATCCCACAGAGATCGAGCCTTTCGGCGGTGCGGCTACCTGCCTTGGCGGCGCTATCCGCGACCCGCTTTCGGGACGTTCCTATGTATATCAGGCAATGCGTGTAACAGGCGCATCCGATCCTCTGCTCCCTGTTGAGAAGACTATCAAGGGCAAGCTGCCTCCCAGAAAGATCACAACTACCGCTGCTGCAGGTTATTCCAGCTACGGTAACCAGATCGGTCTGGCTACAGGTCATGTTGCAGAGATATACCACCCCGGTTATATGGCAAAGAGAATGGAGATCGGTGCTGTTGTAGGCGCTGCTCCTATCGATAATGTTAGACGTGAGAGACCTGCTCCCGGCGATGTTATCATCTTGCTGGGCGGACGCACAGGTCGTGATGGCTGCGGCGGTGCTACAGGTTCCTCCAAGTC
Organism: Oscillospiraceae bacterium; assembly: GCA_045612645.1. GTDB lineage: Bacteria > Bacillota > Clostridia > Oscillospirales > Ruminococcaceae > CAG-115. The sequence goes on along the minus strand of JAZKZL010000404.1, from coordinate 15,697 downwards.
TCACAGCGTGCAGTCCCTTGAATCCTGCGGCGCAGAGGTTCAGAAGGGTAACGCTCCTGAGGAGAGAAAGCTGCAGAGACTGTTCAGAAACCCCGAGGCTACACGTCTCATCAAGCGCTGCAATGACTTCGGTGCAGGCGGTGTTTCCGTTGCTATCGGTGAGCTGGCTGACGGTCTTGAGATAGATCTGAACGCTGTTCCCAAGAAGTATGACGGTCTGGACGGAACAGAGCTTGCTATCTCTGAGTCTCAGGAGAGAATGGCAGTTGTAGTGGCTGCAGAGGATGCTGATAAGTTCCGCGCTCTCGCATCTCAGGAGAACCTCGAGTCCACACCTGTTGCTATCGTAAAGGCAGAGCCCAGACTCCGCATGAACTGGAATGGCAAGACTATCTGCGATATCAGCAGAGAGTTCCTGAATTCCAACGGTGCAGAAAAGCACACAAATGTTGCTGTACCTGCTGTAAATGTATCCTACTCCACAGGCAGAACCAATACCGAAAAGGATTGGGAGAGCCTTGTTACTGACCTCAATGTATGCTCTCAGAGAGGTCTTGTGCAGAGATTCGACTCCACCATCGGCGGCGCTACCGTGCTTATGCCTTTCTCGGGCAGAACACAGCAGACTCCCGTACAGGCAATGGCTGCGAAGATCCCTATGATAAATGCCACAACAAGCACTGCTTCTGTAATGGCGTGGGGCTTCAATCCCGCTATCTCCGAGCAGTCTCCCTACCACGGTGCTGTATGCGCAGTTGTTGAGAGTATTGCAAAGGTTGTTGCTGCGGGCGGTGACAGCGAGAAGTGCTGGCTGACCTTCCAGGAATATTTCGAGAGAACTCAGGGCAAGGCAGAGCGTTGGGGCAAGCCTTTCTCTGCACTGCTGGGTGCATACAAGGCACAGCTCGAGATGGGCTGCGGCGCTATCGGCGGTAAGGACTCCATGAGCGGTACCTTTGAGGATATCGATGTTCCTCCCACACTGGTTTCTTTTGCAGTTTCCACGGCAAAGGCTGAGGATATCATCTCTGCTGAGTTTAAGTGTCCCATGAGCAAGATCGGTTATATCGCTCCCGAGTACGATGAGAACGGTCTGCCCAACTTCGACAGCGTTAAGGCTGTATTCAGAAAGATCACAAAGCTCATTAAGGAGAAGAAGATCCTTTCCGCATGGTCCGTTGCTAACGGCGGTCTGGCAGAGGGCGTATTCAAGATGACCCTTGGTAATCGTGTGGGTGCAAAGCTGGAGGCTCTTACTGATGATGAGCTGTTCACTCCTGTATACGGCGCATTCGTTCTTGAAATGGATGGCGATATCGACGGCATCCGCACTATCGGTGAGACCACATCCGATTACGAGATCACCTGCGGCGGCGTAAAGCTTGACATTGCTTCTCTTGAGAAGAAGTGGAACGACGTTCTGGAGCCTATCTTCAAGGCACAGCTGCCTGAGATGCCCGCTCCCGAGGTCATTGCATACGATAAGGGCTGCGAGCTGCTTGCAACTCATACCTGCCCCAAGATCGCAAAGCCCAAGGTGCTTATCCCTGTATTCCCCGGCACAAACTGCGAGTACGATATGGCTAATGCATTCAATCGCTATGGCGGCGACAGCGAGATCTTCGTTATCCGCAACCTGTCCGCAAAGGATATGGAGGAGAGCGTGGCAGAGTTCACACGCCTTATCAAGCAGTCCCAGATGATCGCTATCCCCGGTGGCTTCTCCGGTGGTGACGAGCCTGAGGGTTCTGCTAAGTTCATCAATGCATTCCTCCGCAATCCTGCTGTAAAGGAAGCGGTAGAGGAGATGCTGTACACAAGAGATGGTCTGATGATCGGTATCTGTAACGGCTTCCAGGCACTTATCAAGCTGGGTCTCGTTCCCTTTGGAAAGATCGTTCCTCTGACCGAGGAGAGCCCCACTCTGACATACAACACCATTGGTCGTCACCAGTCTCAGCTGACTATGACACGCATCTGTACTAACAAGTCTCCTTGGCTGATGCACACCAAGGTAGGAGATCTGCATAACATCCCGATCTCCCACGGTGAGGGTCGTTTCGTAGCTCCCGAGGCAGTTATTAAGGAACTCATCGCTAACGGTCAGGTGGCTACACAGTATGTTGACCTGAAGGGCAACCCCACAATGGATGTTGCATACAATCCCAACAGCTCTATGTATGCTATCGAGGGTATCATCTCTCCCGATGGTCGTGTACTGGGTAAGATGGGTCATACCGAGCGTCTCACTCCCAATGTTGCAAAGAATGTTGACGGCAATAAGGAGCAGCTCCTGTTCAAGGGCGGCGTGGATTACTTCAGAGGTTAATGTCAATACAAAGCGCAGAGTACTCTCTGCGCTTTACTTTTGCCTGTAAACAATTTATGATGTGTTATCATATTATTAAGAAATATTTTACAAGAAATTTGTAACGAAATGCGTTTTTCCACGTCTAATCTATGAAAGCGACAGAAAAGAGGTGAGGCTCGGTGGATCATGAAAAGCTGTACAGAACATACTACATGGATGTTTTCTCCTATGCGATGACTATCATGAAAGACAGCGTACAGGCGGAGGAGATAACGCAGGATGTGTTTTTCCGTGCGATGAACAGTAAAAAGCAGTTTGAGGGGCGATCGGCGGAGCTTACTTGGCTGTGCGCTATTGCAAAGAATGCATGCATGGATGAGCTGCGCAGGCGGAACAGGATCACGCCGCTTGAGGTGGATGTCGAAGTGGAGGACAGCTTTGCTGAAAAGCTGGAGGATAAGGATGCCCTGCTTCAGATACACCGCATACTACATGCCATGGAGGAGCCGTATAAAGAAGTTTTTCAGCTTCGTGTGTTTGGCGAGCTGTCCTTTGCGGATATTGCAAGGATCTTCGGCAAGACTGAATCGTGGGCGAGGGTTACATATCACAGAGCAAGGTTGAGGCTTCAGGAAAGGATGAGGGAATATGAGTAAATACAACTGTGATGTAATACAGGATCTGCTGGCACTGTATCATGACGGAGTGTGCAGTGAGGAGAGCCGCAGGGCGGTCGAGGAGCATCTTGCGGAGTGCGAAAGCTGCAGTGCAGTGGCAAAGCAGCTTGAAGATACAGAGCTTGAAAGCAATATCGCCGAACAGGCGGAGAATATCATCGGAAAGCATCGGAAAAAAGAGAATAAAAAGCTGAGAATAGTGCTGATAGTTGCGTGCTCTATAATACTGGCTGTGGTGCTGTTCTGTGTGCTTGCTCCGCGCATTGGTCTGAGTGTGGTTCTGAAGCAGTTTGTTCCTGATGTGGGGGAAGCTGCAGAGTATTATACTGAGTACGATGAAACAGACGACAGTCTTGTTAGCGTGGAAGCGGAAAACTGCACCATCGGAATTCCTGCCAATTACGTGCAGAAGGATATGCCTGACTATTATTCCGCGGACTATTATCATGATCCAGACAATAATTATCGGTCTGTTATGATAATGGTTTCGCAGGATGATCTCAAAGAATTGGCCCCATTCTACCGTGGTCATTACGAAGATGTTACCGATGAACAGTATGAATTAATCATATCTGTCCTGGTGAAGTGGTTTGACGCACTTGGCAAAGGAATTCCGGATACCGCTTATGATACTTTCAAGTGTGTGCATCTGTTAGATGAAAGTGACCGTGGCTTCTGGAACATGGGCAGATCTATAGCTTTCGGCATTGCAGGAATATTGAAGTTACAAATGCCGATGTTCGGAGATTACTACATTTATGAAACCGATGAGAAGTGTGGGTTTGTTTCTGTTGCTCATTATGCTGACGAGGACTATTATTATGTGACAGCAGAGATGTACAGTCCCGATGATCTTAATCAGCCGAATAATTTTATCATAAGAACGAAAACAGCCGAGGAAGCGTATGCTATCGTAAACTCTATCACTATCAAATAAACTAAAAAGCACCTCTGCAAAGGGGTGCTTTTCAGCAGGTTTTTCGGCGCAAATACGCAAAATTTGCTTTACTTTTATAAAAAATAGTGCTATAATGTATTATGTATTATTAGGTATGTCTGAAAAGACAGGAAAGGATACTACTATGAATATCACAATCAAAAAGACTGCAAATCCCAGACCCAAGCCCACAGACGAGTCCGCACTCGGATTCGGTAAGGTGTTTACCGACCATATGTTTATTATGGAATACGACACAGGCATGGGTTGGCATGATGCAAGGATCGTACCTTACGGCGAGATCTCTCTTTCTCCCGCGGCTATGGTATTTCACTATGGTCAGGAGATCTTCGAGGGCATGAAGGCTTACAGAACTCCCGATGGCGAGATCCAGTTCTTCCGTCCTGAGGAGAACTTCAAGCGTCTCAATCAGTCTGCTGAGAGACTTGTTATCCCTGAGCTGCCCGTTGAGGACGCTCTGCAGGCTCTGCACGCACTGGTTGAAGTTGATAAGGACTGGGTTCCCCATAACGATGGCGCATCTCTGTACATCCGTCCCTTTATCATCGCTGTTGACCCCTTCCTCGGTGTTCGCCCCGGTGATAAGTATCTGTTCATGATCATCCTCTCTCCCTCCGGCGCTTACTACAGCACAGGTCTTAACCCTGTTGATATCTATGTTGAGACAAATTATGTTCGTGCTGTTAAGGGCGGTATGGGTTACACCAAGACAGGCGGTAACTACGCTGCATCCCTCGCAGGTCAGGACGAGGCTCACAAGCAGAACTACTCTCAGGTACTGTGGCTTGACGGTGTTGAGCGCAAGTATGTTGAGGAAGTTGGCGCTATGAATATCATGTTCATCATCGACGGCGAGGTCGTAACTCCCGAGCTGCAGGGCTCTATCCTCCCCGGTATCACAAGAAAGTCCGTTCTGGAGCTGTGCAAGAAGTGGGGCATGAAGGTTTCCGAGCGCAGAATCTCCATTCAGGAGATCTCCGATGCTTACGATGCAGGCAAGCTGCAGGAGGTATTCGGCACAGGTACAGCAGCAGTTATCTCTCCCGTAGGTCACCTGAAGTGGGGCGACAAGGTTATGGAGATCAACGGCAACAAGATTGGCGAGATCTCCCAGAAGCTGTATGACACAATGACTGGCATGCAGTATGGCAAGATCGCTGATGAGATGGGCTGGATCGTTAAGCTGAATGGCTGAGGCTAAAAAAAGATATCAGTTGGTGTTAAAAGCGCTCATTGCTGTTTTTGCAGCAGTGGGCGTTGTTGCCGGCATAGTCGGCTTTATTTCGTGCTATGCCTATAAGGGCGAGATACAGGATATCCTGAACAATGAATATCGACCGAGCTGTACCGCATTCCTACAGTCGTTTTCGGATAAGGCAGTAGGCGAGGATACCTATATTGCATTGGAAGAGGCTCAGTCGGCGCTTGATCGCATTGCTGCGGTAGAAGTTCCGTATTCCGAAAAGGAAGCGGAGATTGATAGGCTTGTGGCGGATGAAAAGAGTTTTCTTTCCGAGCTTTGCAGGTGCTGCGAGCTTGCGTATTCGGGCAGACAGTTCACCGCTGCTGAAAAGGAATGGCTGGAGCAGTTTAACGAGAGCTTGCGTGAGGAGAAAAAGCTATACAGCTTCTATAGGGATATCAATGATGTTTTGAATCATTGATGTGATTTGCGAGGGTAATGACATGAAAAGATCATTTGTTCTTTCACTGGTATTCGTGATGTTGTTGTTTACGGGCTGCGGCAAGGAAAACGCTGCTGTTGGTGTAATAGGCGGAGCGGATGGCCCGACTACGGTCATCGTTGCAGAGCAGGTCGAGCCTTGGGAATACGATATGTATGCCGAAGAGCTAATTTATAATTATGAGCTGCTTGTTGTGGCTCGTGAAGAATTCGACACAGAATATTTCGGTGCCGATGCTGATGGCACCATTTCGGCAAGTGATAGCTGCATCGCAGCGCTGGATGGGCTTATAGCAGCAGTGCCTCCTGCTGCGATCGCACAGTATCATGAGGATGTTGTACGAGCCGCAGAGTATGAAAAGGAGTTTTTCAACTCAGCAAAAAAGATTGCTGAATATTCAAAGCGTGCCAACAGCCTTACAGCGGAGGAAAATGCGGATGCCGAGCGTATCGGTGCTGTTATAACAGAATATTACGAACAGCCTGAATTTTCGCTGAACGATGCATGGGTTGCGGCATTTGATGCGGCTATGAATTACTGATATAGTCAATATTGTACTCACAAGCTACAGACGAAGATGCTGATGGAGGTTTTATGAAAAAGACACTCTTGACAATTTCGCTGATCGTTGTGATGATGCTGTCCGCGGGCTGCGGCAAGGAAAATGCAGCCGTAAGCGTTATAGGCGGAGCGGATGGTCAGACTGCTACGGTGGTTGCGGGGCAGGCTGAAGCGTGGGAATATGAACTCTATATTGAAGAGATCAATTATTCTATGGACAAGTATTTAACAGCCTATCACTCTGCCAGATACGCTTTAGCATATCAGGATACAGCAGCTGCAAAAGAACATCTTGATAGCGAGATCGAAGCTCTCGGTGAACTGGAAAAAACGGTTTGTCCGCCTGATCTCGAAGAGGTTCACAGCAATTTCCTTTATGCTGTCGGACTTGTAAAAGAAAACGAAGAATGTTATAGGGATTATCTCAGTTATATAGAGAAAGGCGATTCCCATTCTCCCGAAGTTGAGGCCCTGATCGCTGAGCTTTACGCTATCGAGAAAAAAATCAACGAAAGCGAACACATAAGTACGGCGTGGTTCAATGTGCAGAATGCGGCATTCTCCTGTTTGCCGAACGGCCAATATAAGTTATATTCTTCAAGGCTGGAATATGCATGGGACGGTTATGTCTTGTATGGAGATCTGATCGCCGGAGTTTTCTTTGACGGTGCTTCGGGCGACCTACGGTCTCTTGCCGACAGTTGTTTATCGGCATTGGCTTCGATTGAAAATATGGATGTGCCGGAACAGATGAAGTCCTATCATAACGATATATCAGAAGCGATCCCGATGGAGCGTGACTTCTGTCAGGCGATAGTAGATATCATGGAGACTTACAGCGAGTATTCGGGGCTGAACGTTGAAGATATGCCTGCTGATGCACAGAAGAAGATACAGGAATGTCAGAAAACGATCGATGCTTATTATAGCGAAGATAACAGCGAATGGGATACATTATATAACGCGGTGTGTGCCTCCCTTGACTTTGCAGATGCACAGGCAGGTCAATAATTTAGTACTACGTCCCCTCAAGCCACGAGGGGCAAGAAAGGAAATATAAAACTATGTTAAACACAGAAAAGACACTTGAAAAGATCGTTGCGCTCTGCAAAGGCAGAGGCTTCGTTTATCCCGGAAGTGAGATCTATGGCGGTCTCGCAAACACATGGGATTACGGCCCTCTCGGTGCAGTGCTCAAGGACAACCTGAAGAACGCATGGAAGAAGAAGTTCATTCAGGAAAACAAGTACAATGTAGGTCTGGATTCCGCTATCCTGATGAACCCTCAGACATGGGTGGCTTCGGGTCACGTTGGCGGCTTCTCTGATCCTCTGATGGACTGCAAGGACTGCAAGACACGTCACAGAGCGGACAAGCTCATCGAGGATTTCGGTCAGGACTGCAACGGCTGGGATAATGCACAGATGCTCGACTTCATCAAGGAGAAGGAGATCTGCTGCCCCAACTGCGGAAGCAAGAACTTCACTGATATCCGTCAGTTCAACCTGATGTTCAAGACCTTCCAGGGCGTTACAGAGGACAGCAAGAATGAGATCTATCTCCGTCCCGAGACCGCTCAGGGTATCTTTGTAAACTTCGCAAACATCCAGAGAACAAGCCGTAAAAAGGTTCCTTTTGGTGTTGCACAGGTTGGTAAGTCCTTCCGTAACGAGATCACTCCCGGTCAGTTCATCTTCCGTGTAAGAGAGTTCGAGCAGATGGAGCTGGAGTTCTTCTGCAAGCCCGGCACTGATCTTGAATGGTTTGAGTACTGGAGAAGTTACTGCAAGAAGTTCCTGCTTGACCTTGGTCTTAAGGAGGAGAACCTCCGTCTGAGAGATCACTCTCCCGAGGAGCTGTGCTTCTATTCCAAGGCTACAACAGACTTTGAGTTCCTGTATCCGTTCGGATGGGGCGAGCTGTGGGGCGTTGCTGACAGAACAGACTACGATCTGACTCAGCATATCAATACCAGCGGCAAGAGCCTTGAATACTTCGATCCCGAGACAAACGAGAAGTATGTTCCTTACGTTGTTGAGCCCTCTCTCGGTGTTGAGAGACTGTTCCTTGCTGTTGTATGCGACGCATACGACGAGGAGGCTCTGGAGGATGGCACTACCAGAACAGTTATGCACCTGCATCCTGCACTTGCACCTGTTAAGGCTGCTGTTCTGCCCCTTTCCAAGAAGTTGAGCGAGAAGGCTGGCGAGCTTTATGACGAGCTGGCTAAGTATTTCCCTGTAGACTTCGATGACGCAGGCGCTATCGGTAAGCGTTACCGCAGACAGGACGAGATCGGTACACCTTTCTGTGTTACTATCGACTTCGATACTGTTGAGAAGGATAACTGCGTAACAGTTCGTGAGCGTGATACCATGGAGCAGGTTAGAATCCCGATCTCCGAGGTAAGAGCTTACATTGAGGAAAGAATCAGATTCTGATATAACTAAGAAGATCCCGACAATATAAAATTTGTCGGGATTTTTTCCCGTCACGCGCAACCTTTTCCAATAATGAGCGGTTTTATATACAAAGGCACTTTAGCACACTAACAAGGAGGTCTGTGTTATGAAAAGAGCACTATCATTTACAATGGCGGCGCTGATGGCGCTTTCAAGCTCTGTATGCGTTTATGCGGAGGGCAGGGATGAGGCGGAGCTGCGCACCATGCTTTCTCGCGTTAAGAGCAGGATAGAAGTTCCCGCAGAGCTGGAGGAGTTTGATTACAGGGTATCTACATACTCGCCCAAAGAGGAGTATACCTTTACGTGGTATACTTCTGATGACGCAGAGACGTACAAGGCTATCTCCTGCACGATCTGCAGCAGCGTTATCACGAACTACAGCTATACTGATGCGGATTTCTACAGCTATACAGGCAGAGATATTTCGCTTGCGGCGCTTTCTGCAGATGAGCTTTACAGTAAGGCGGTAAAGGCAGTGAAGATGCTGAATCCTACGGTTGCGGGCAGCATAGAGATCGACAAGGACAGCCTTTCTCTGGCACTTTCGGGAAACAGAGCGACATTTCAGCTGATCCGTACAAAGAACGATATCCCTGTTAACAATGATGGCGGACGTATCGTGCTTGATAAGGATACGGGCGAACTTATCTCGTTCAATATCAGTTGGCATCCGAATGCGGCTTTCCGTTCCCCCGAAAAGATCATTCCCGAAGAAAAGGCAAAGGATGCTTATGAGAATATGATCGCGATATATCCCGAATATGAGATATATTTTGACGGCGACAACAAGGCTTATACTTCAAGGATCGTATACCGCCAGGCGGATCGTGGTGAGATAAATGCGTTCACGGGCAAGAAGAGCAATTTTGTGACAGACGGATACTTCGGCGACAATGATATCACGATGGATGATGCCGTAGAGGAGGAAACAACAGAAGCTGCTGACAAGAATATGGGCTTCACTGAAGCGGAGTTGAAGGAGCTCAACAAGGAGCTTCCCTTTGCTACCGAAGCGGATATCGTGAAGCTGATGAAGTCTGATGAATACATGAGCTATAACGATGGTATGGCGCTGGACTACTCCCGTCTGTACAAGACCGAATACAACGCAAACGAAACGTATGTATACACCGCCAATTTCAGCGCTGAACAAGCGGGTGACAGCGTAGTATATGAGGACTACGGCGAGGAAGTTGTCTGGGAGGATAGCTACTTCTATGAGAGTGTAAGCATCTCGGTAAACGCAGAAACGGGCGAGATCATCAGCTACAGCTATTACAATTCCGATATGGATAGCAGCGATACCTTTGATGAGGCTAAAACAAAGGCGCTGGCTGAAGATATCGCGGAAAAGTATGCAGGCGAGAGATTTGATGAATACACATTCGATTCGGGTGATGTAAGCAAATATACCGACAAGCAGAATAAAACCACCTATTACGGCAGCTGGTATAGCTGGGACAGAGAGGTGAACAAGCTTGATGTCCGCGGCGATTATATCAATGTCGGATTCAATGCGCACGGTGTGCTGACAGAATATAGGATAAATTACTCTGACGTGGAGTTTGCGTCTCCTGACGATATCCTTTCTGAGGATGAGATCATGGATATATTCTGGCAGGACAACGAGCTTGAGCTATACTATCTTGCAAGAGTACACGAGAAGATCACAAAGACAGTTCTGGTGTACGGCACGGACGGCACTGTATACCGTGACGCATTTACAGGCAAGCCTGTATATAACTGGGACTACGCAGTGCAGAGCAATGTTGAAGCTATCAAGGACAAGGCGCTTAGAGAAAAGGCTGAGATACTTGAAATGCACGGTCTTGCAGTGACAAATGGCATGGAAAAGGTTAGTGACGGCGTAAAGACCGACGCTTATGCAGACATCCTTAATCGCATCTGCGCAATGGGTCTGTACGGGCAGTATGATATCCTCCCTTTGAGCAGCGGCAAGTATGACGCAGAGGCTGATATCACTGTAGGCGATGCCATGGTGATGCTGACGTCGGCAGAATGCGGTACGGCTGTTCCGTCTCTCGGTGGAATATTCAAGTCTCCCTACACTGACGTGAAGGAGAATGACAAGAACATCGGTTACTATGCTATCGCTCATGCGCTGCTGGAGTCCGATGATACCGTTCTCGGTGCTGATGAGAAGTTCACATATTCTGATATGATCGATATGATCTATGATTATCTTGCTGACTAAGTTCGGCTATGATATACTCTCCTAAGAGCTTTCCCCCGATATCCGTAAGGGTATCGGGGGATCTTTCTGTTTTTGGGCGAATATGAGGTTACAGGGTGGTTATAATTGGTTTCAATATGATTACAGTATTCTGATAAATATTGACAGTGACGTTAGATAATGATAATATTATATCAGAAGCTACAAAAGGGGGGATTTTTAATGCAAAAGCGATTTTTATGCTCCGTGTTTTGCGTGATGCTATGTCTGGTGGTGGGATGCAGTAGTTTGGTTGAGTCCGATGGCGGACATGTCACATTGCCCGAAACAACGGAAATGGTTACGGAGGAAACTGAAAGTATTGAAATGGTTGCTACAACGGTGGCGAGCATTTCGGTTGTGGTAACGGAGAGCGCTGATGCAGTCGATGCAGAGAGTGTCGAGATCACTGATGGGTCGGTCGATACTGTTGAGACTGATGAGGATTCGGATGAAGCACTGACTGAGCAGCCGGGTGGCAATGTGGCACTGTCGGGGCGTGCAGAGCTTGTGGAGATATCGCCTGATAATGTGTTTGTTGATTACCGTTTTGTGAACGGCTATGATGGGACATATGTTCCAGAGGAATGCGGCGATGGACTTGGAGTGGCTGTGTTGGCTTTTAAGCAGACGGATGAATATCTTAATGCTGCAGCAGCGCTAAGCAGCGGCAAGCCGTTGATCGGAGCAGATACTCAAAGATACGATGACCCAAATGTAGTAAATGAGTATGTGCATGATTTTTACGAGGAAGTAGAGGGCGGAGAGTATAATCCGATATTCCACTGTGCATATATTGATGATTTCGATAATGACGGCAGGGAAGAACAGTTCATTCTGCTGAAATTCCCATATTGCGGTGATTACGACAGGAATGATAATGAGCATACCATATGGTGCAGATACTATCTTGTTTTTTCGGATGCAGATGGAAATGCAGAGCTGCTGGACAGCTTCTGGAATATATACGATATAACACTGCTGGATTATGGAACAGATAAGCAGCTTTTGTTCAATGCAGTGGCAATAATCGGTGCGGATATGCATAAGCCTTTATATGGTGTAGTCGATGGAAAGGCGGTCTGTCTGTATAATATCCGTGGCAGCTACGAAAAATGGGAGTGTTTTCTGTCCACATACGGCTACCAGGGCTCTGGAGATCTCATGTACTTTGATACCTCAGCGAAGGAATATCGCTCAATTACAGGCATTATTCTGGACAAAAATGCCATGGATTCAATGGATAAAACGGATACCATTCCGTATGAGCCTGATGAATATATGGAAGTTACACTTGTGGGTGGGAAGTATTATTGCTTTTGTCTCGGAGCAATGGATTATGGCATTGTGATGGTGTATGAGAACGGTGAGTTTCTTCCTGTAGAGGATAAGCTCATCAGGACGGCAAATCTCAACACAAAGGCGGTGCTTATCGATGATATCGACAAGGCGATTGAAGAGATGATACAACCTGAGCAGGCGACTGGAGTTTTCGGAGAAGAAATAATACTGCAATAAACAGAAATACCGCCGTGCGTGCAGCTGATTGGCTTTGGCATGGCGGCATATTTTTTTAATCCTTTTTGAGATAGAATGCCGTGACGGTGAGTTCCTCGCCTGAAACGTGGTCGTAGCCTTTAAGGACGATGCCGTCGTGGGACATCAGCTCGCCTGCGGAAAGCTCGTCCAGTGTGCAGGCGAAAACGCTCTCGCCTGAGCAGACGATGTGTATTTTGTCGCCGATTATGTTCAGCGCGCCGTCTGTGCCGAGGCGTATCTCCTTATATGTATCGGGGTCACGCATGGAGGCGTACTGTATGCGTTTGTAGTTCAGCGCAAGGATGGATTCCAGCGGCATGCTGTCCTTGTGCTTTTTCTTTTTCTTGCTGAAGCCGAACATTGTTGGTCTCCTTTCGGTGGATATGTGAATAAAGTTACACTCCGTGTATCCACCATGCAACAAGCGCATATATCAAAATGACAAGGTTGTGGGTGAGTGGGTCTGATAGGAGTATAGTTACTGTTGTTATTATATCGCTGAATAGTCGCTGTCTGATCAAAATAATCAGTTCCGTAACAAAAGTGATAAAAGGCGCAATGATGAGCCATATCAACAAGATATTCAATATGGTGGGTGAGCGTAAGTTGTTAAAGAGTATGAACGGGATAGCGAATGTGATAAGTGAAATAAAAAAGAAAATTATTCGGAGTTTTAAATGTTTACTTGTATCGTTTTTAAAGTTGATTGCTAAAAATATTGACACTAGACCACCCGTTACTACTAGTAAAGCAGGGATGATAAAATCGTTCAACGCCCATACTGTTCCTGTAATTACAGTTAGGATAGGGAATATCAAAGAATATATGTATTTTCTGCGTTCCATGCTTTCTCCTTTTTGATTTGTTTGATTAGATTATACTTATGATAATCGGATATTCTGTCAACACAAAAGCCGCTCGAGAAAGAGCGGCTTATCTGTGCAATTAATCCTCGCCGAGCTTCAGCGCCTTATTGATGTTTATCTTGCGGATGATACCGCCGAGTATTGCAAAGCCGCCCAGCAGCATTATTGCGATAAGAATGTACATCTTTATGTAGTCGCCGCCCTCGCCCTGAACGATGAAGGGGGGAGTCTGATTGTTGGCATCGTACATCGTGCGGAACAGCGGGATGAACAGATCGCTTGCCACGCCGCCGAGTATAAAGCCTGCTGCGATGGATGCCACACTTACCAGCAGCTGTTCATAGCCGAGGGTTGCGATTATCTCCTTGAAGGTCACGCCCATAGCTCTCAGTACGCCGAACTGCAGCGTTCTGGAACGTATTGAGATTATCCAGTAGATCAGGAATCCGATTACTGTCATCAGCATGATAACTACAAATCCGAGAGTCAGTGCGCCGTTCATGCCCTGCAGCTCGGGATCGGTCTTTTCTTCGATCAGCAGCTGAGAGCTGTCGGTGATCTTCTGCAGCTTGATGTTTTTGGCGTTGATATCTTCGTAAAGCTGTTCGCTGGTGGCGCCGTCTGCTAGATCGAGCCATATCTGATAGGGCTGGAATTCCACCAGCTTGCGGATGTGATTATAGTTGCAGATAACGAAATCCTTGGTGGCGGTCTCGCCTGTGCGCTCGTTCAGCACTACGGTTTCTGAGGGGTTGAGGCTTGGCCAGTAATCCACAAATGCAAGAACGGTGAGACGAACTGTTTCATTTCCGCTCCATTTTACGGAAATCGTATCGCCCAGCTGTACGCCCTTTTCTTCCCAGGAGCGTGACAGCAGAGCGCCCGATTTGCATTCCACGAGGGCGTTGCAGTAGTTCCACCAGTGAACGGGAAGCAGATCGTCTCTGAACCATGCTGTCTGGGCAAATTTGCCCGGCTCTATGCACATCAGGGTACTGTCGCCGTCATTCTTGATGTTGCCAATGGCGGTTGTAGCATCTACCTTCAGTACCTTTGTGGCATGCTCTACGCCGCTGAGGTTTTCGTAGAGGGAGAAATCAGGCTCTACATAGCTGGTCTCGTCTTCGACGGATTCAAGGCGCCAGAATGCATCCAGCACGACATCTGTGCCTGTATTGTAGTATATTCTGTCCGACTTGCTGTTGTTGATGGCTCTCGCAGTGTTTGCGGAGAATATGCCGAGACCGAATGTGATAACCAGGAACAGCATCAGGAAGCGCTCTCTGCCGCCCTGTGAGCGGGCAACGGAGGTTATCGCAACATACTGCGCAACGCTCCAGAAGCGGTTGCCTATGTGGTAAATGAGCTTCAGTACATGAGGATATATTCTGATGAACAGCAGTCCGCCGCCCATGATGAACATGGTGGAGAATATGAAATAAAGGGGGTTAATGCCGCCGTCGCTGATGAATGTGCCATCCTCGAACTGTGTTGTGAGCTTTTTGGTTGCGATGTAGTACCAAACCAGAGAGCCACCGAGGAGGAGAACGTCAATAAATGCCTTTTCCCATGTCGCCATTTTTACGACTTTTGCTTTACTCTGCTTATATTTTACGATAGATAGCTTGGAGGCGGGGATGATGGGCAGCATAGTGGTTACAAAGAATATCACTATAGCTATCAGGGCATATACCACTGCGTCGAGGCTGAGTTTTGCTGCAAGGCCTGTTCTGTTTACAAATTCGAGGAAGCCATTGGAAACGCCCAGGAAGCTACACAGACAAAGTCCGATGAATGGTGCGAAGATCAGTGTCACAAGGCCAAGCACGCCTGCTTCCATGGCATATATGCCGAATATCTGTTTTGAGGATGCGCCACGGCTCTTGAATACTGCGATCTCGTTCTTTTCTTGCTCCACGTTCAGCTGGGATACCATGAACAGGTAGAATGCCAGCATAACTATGGTGGGTATCTGAAGTATCCAGAGCATGGATTTGAGGTTATCTGCACGCACGGCGTATTCTGTAAGAATATCGTAGATACCCATTGTGAAGCTGTAGCCGTAGGCGGGATAAAGCTCAAAATCCTGTGCTATCTGTTCTGTAACACTGCCGAGCGAGTTAAGATCCATTTCCTGATAATCAAAGGATAGGCGAGAAGTGATCTCGGAAAGCGTAGTAACGCCTGTAGTGAGATAGTCGCCGACAAATGTGTCGTAATCCATGATAAGGGCGTTCAGATAGTCCTCCATGGTTTCCGACCAGTAGCTGTCGTTTTCGCTGGACTGCTCGAATACGCCTACAACGGTAACAGTAAGCGGCTCGGTCTTGTTGAAGAAGCTGTTCTGGATGTTATATGTTTCACCGCATACAATATCCATTATCTTCAGGCATTCTTCGTTG
>JAZKZL010000403.1:0-6678 GCA_045612645.1 Oscillospiraceae bacterium | reverse complement strand
ACAGTTGTCTTCCTAAGACCGCTTGGCCTCCGACTTATCCGTAAAAAGCTGAAAGCGATTACTGACGAGGAATATATTGAAACGGTATGGGGCATCGGCTTTAAACTTTCAAAATAGATCTTGAAACTTTCTTTACCTTTTCTTTGCGATTTATTGGAAAGCGCAGTGTATTATATAGTTGTAAAGAAAAGCAGAAAGGACGAAATCTATGGATTACATATTAACCACAAGTGGACTTACCAAAACCTACGGTAAGCACAATGCCGCAGACCAAATCAGTATAAATGTCCGTCAGGGTGATATTTATGGACTTATAGGCCGAAACGGTGCAGGTAAAACAACTCTCCTGAAAATGATAAGCGGACTTGCAGCGCCAAGCAAGGGTGATTTCACTCTGTTCGGTTTCAAAGGCAAAGAAAAAGCACAGGTTATGCACCGCATAGGGACACTTATCGAGGCTCCCGGGATTTATCCTGACCTTTCAGCGGCAGAAAATCTCAGATTAAAGTGCATTGCTATGGGGGTACGTGATAAGACGGTAATTCCGAAGATACTTGAAACGGTCGGTCTTGCCGATACAGGCAAAAAGCGTGCAGGCAAGTTTTCTCTCGGTATGAAACAGAGGCTGGGTATTGCTCTTGCGTTAATAGGCGAGCCTGATTTAGTCATTCTTGATGAGCCTATCAACGGACTTGACCCGCAGGGTATTGTTGAAATTAGAGAGACTATTGAAAAGCTCAACAAGGAACAGGGTATCACCTTTATAATCTCCAGCCATATCCTCGAAGAACTTGCGAAAATAGCAACTAATTATGCTATTATTCATAATGGTGCTCTTGTTCAGGAGCTAACAAGAGAAGAACTTTTACAGAAGTGCAGCGAGCGTATTGAGCTGAAAACCGATGACACCGCAAAAGCCTGTACTGTTCTTGAAAAGATGGGTATTCACGAATACAAGGTCGTGGACAATGATACTATCCAGATTTTTGAACGCCTGCAGGACGGCGGCGATATAACAATGAAGCTGGCTGAAAATGGAGTAAAAACTCTCGGTATTTCCGTCAGAAACGAAGCGCTTGAGGACTACTATCTTAATCTGACAGGAGGAAATGGCAATGCTTAATTTAACAAAAATGGATCTGCACAGACTTTTTCGTATAAAGTCCTTCTGGATAATGATCGCGGTAACTGTATTCGTGTCTTTTTTCAGCGTGTATATGACGCATTATGACGCAACAACACATACTGATACAGTCGTGGATATGACTGATATGAGCGTTTCTGAAGTTCCGCCGGAGGAGGCAGATGTGACCTTCGGAGTGTATGTTGATACAAAGTCTGAATGGGCAGACCGAATTGATTTCACCGACCTTATAAACTCAAATATTGCCGGTCAGCTTTTAGCAATTCTATGTGCGATCTTTCCTCCCATTTTCGTAAACGGTGAACAGAAAAACGGCTATATTAAAAACATTGCGGGACAGCTCAATAACAGAGGTATGCTTGTATTATCAAAGCTGGCTGCGGTAGCGGTACAGGTATTGATCATCTTCGCCGTGTTCATCTTCTCTGCGGCAGTTATGGGTAAGATATGCTGGGGCGACAAGCTTGTATTTGAGTCTGTAAGCGATTTTGCAAAGGTGTTCGGTATTCATTATTTACTGCATTTTTCCTTTGCGTCACTTGTTACCGCACTTACAATTCTTGTCCGTGGCTCAGGCTTGGGTATGACCTTCGGCATTCTCTGCTCCACGGGTATAACCTCGCTTCTTTATGCTTTTGCTGATATTCTTCTTCATAAGTGCGGCGTTTCGGAGGAATTCACTATCAGTAAATATGTTATTGAAGGCTGTATCTCAATCGTAACCCCTGATTTAAGCAGCGGCGACCTTGGGAGAGTTATTGCGGTAGGTGCAGTATTCCTTGTGGTATCGACATTATTATCAATGATCGTTATGCAGAAGCGTGATATAAGATAAGGAGCTTTATATGTTGATATGGGCGATTATCGCTACGATCGTAAGCGTTATAACTGTTTCAATATTCATAGCCTACAGGCGACAGGTGAAAAACACCTGCCGCCATCTGGCATTTATGAAAAAGAACAAAACCAACCTTCGTCTGCGTTCGGGATTGCCGTTCAGGGAGCTTTATGAGCTTTCGGATAATGTAAATGAACTGCTTGACAACTCAGATGAGCTGCGGCACAAGGCTGAGCATAACGAGCAGAATTTAAAGGACGCTATAACTAATATTTCTCACGATATACGCACACCGCTGACTTCCCTTGACGGCTTTTTTCAGCTTTTGAAAAACGCAGACTCGGAGGAAGAGCGTACTCAATGCGTTGATGTAATTCAGAATCGCATAAATAATCTGAAATATATGCTTGAAGAGCTTTTTACCTATACAAAATTACAGAACGAGGACTATAAACTGCAAACCGAGCCTGTTGATATTGTCCGTTGTGTTTCTTCCGCACTGGTTTCATTTTACAATGAGTTTCAGGAAAAGGGTATTGAGGTACAGACGGATTTTACAGACGAAGGGGTAGTTGTTGACTGTAATGCCGAAGCGGTACAGCGTATTGTTCAGAACGTGCTGAAAAATGTCCTCGACCACGGAAGCAAAACGGTTGAAATGACCTTAAAACAGGAAAATGAAAGAGTTATTTTCTCTTGCTCAAATAAAGTTGATGATCCCGACAGCATTGATGTTACGCAGGTATTCACACGCTTTTATAAATCAGACCCAGCCCGCACGCATTCGTCAACAGGGCTTGGGCTTGCAATAGCAAAGGGTCTTGCCGAACGTATGAACGGCGGTATGACAGCAGAGGTTGAGGGAGAATGGTTTAAGGTCAGAGTGTGGATCGACTGCTGATATCGCTATGACTGGAACAGGATAATTTTATTGAGGCAGTATTGCCTCATACCCTCGAAGAGTGCCAAGACTTAGGATACACTGCGTCAATTTTGCGGCTTGCTCTTATTACCCCATATCCTGATATAAAATGCAAGAGAAAGCGGCAGAACATCGCTGCCCTGCCGCTTTCCAAACGGATATTATTTTGATTTAGAAATCGGAATTAACAGTTGACCGCATCGATATCAAACAAAAGATACATCCTCACCGAGAGCGGTCATGTAGTCCTTCCACTCCTGCACCTCGCCGTCCCATTCAGCCTCATACCACTGTGCGAATTTATCGAACATATCAGGCTCCGTTACGGAAATGAGTATCTTCTTCATATGCTCTGTGTCCGCTGCAACGGACGCTTCCTCATCGTTCGGATCGAAGGATGAGTCGAAGCCGTCTGCGGCGGCTGCGTTCAGCAGCTTTCTGAATATGTCCTCGCCGTAGGTATCTGCAAGGAATTTGCATAGGATGAAGCCGTATGCGTAGTGGAAGCTGCGGTCGGGAGCGTCGGCAAAGGTGATATCAAAGCCGTCCGCACCCTCGCGTATGCAGGCAGGGTCGAAGATGAAGGGGGCGTAATACTGCACCCAGTTCCATGTTTTTATGCCCTTTTCCATCATGATGATCTCGCTGAAATATTCCGCAAGACCCTCGTCGATGGTGCCGCCGAGCATCACGCCGTTGTTGATGAATACGGTGTGGATAAGCTCATGATACGGAACATGGGGAAATTCGCAGTCGTGATAGGGATCGTTGTCATCCAGCAGGAGGAAATTGTCCACCGCCCATTCTATCTCACCATTTTCGAGGGGAGTTATCACGATGTCGATACGCTCCATGCTGTCGTTGACATTCATGAAGCTGCCCTTATTGAAGCCGTAGACCTCCAGAGTGCCCCGCATGAACACATCGTGATATTCATTAAGCTCGCCCTTGAAGGATGGGGTGAGCTTCGTCAGCTCGCACACCTTTGTGAGCATATCCTCAATGCAAACGCCGAGGTCGCCCCTGACATAAGAGCCGTTTTTGATGTACAGCACGACGTTCTCCGTCAGCACATAGCAGTCCTCGTCTATCGTGTAAAGATCCGCAGGGTCGCCGCTGAGCACAAGCTCCAGTGCATCGCCCTGATTATAGGGCAGCTCCACAGGCTCCTCGGGGACGGGTGCGGCGGTGGTCGTGGTTGCCGCTGTGGTGACCTTTACCGTCTTTGCGGAGGTGGTGGCGGCGGTTGTCTTTGCCGTTGTAGCCGCTGTGGTCTTTGCGGTAGTGGCTGCAGTCGTTGCTGCTGTGGTCGTCGTTGCCGCTGTTGTTACCTCGGGGACTTCCTCGGGCTGTGTATCCGCAGTGGGCGCCTTTACGGTCTTTGCGGCGGTCGTTGCCGCTGTTGTTGTGGTTGCTGCGGTCATCACTGTCGTCACCTCGGGAGCAGGCTCCGTCTGCGAGGAAGCGGATGTCACGGATGTATCGGGCGTGCTGACCTGCTGTGACGTGGTATCGTCGCTGCAGCCTGCGGATAACAGGCAGCAGACCGCAAGCAGTACGGAAAGTATCTTTTTCTTCATGTGTTATCTCCTGTGAGTGTATATCTTTATCAGAGGAATGAAACGTCCTCTCCGATGGATGTCATGTAGTCCTTCCACTCCTGCACCTTGCCGCTCCAGTCGGAGCCGTACCACTGTGCGAACTTTTCGAACACATCAAGCTCGGTGACAGAGATGATAATGTCCCTCATCTGCTGTGTGTCGGCAGCCAGTGCAGCATCCTCGTTGACGCTTTCATAGGCTGCGTCAAAGCCTTCTGCAGTGGCTTTGTTCAGCAGTTTCACGAAGATGTCCTCACCATATGTGTCCTCGAGGAAAGAGCAGAACACAAATCCGTAGACACTGTGTGCACCGCCGCCGTTCATAAACATATGGTCAAAGCCGTCCGCACCGCTGCGGATGCAGCTGTCGTCAAAGTCGAAGGGCTTGTAAAACTGTACCCAGCTCCAGGTATGGCAACCGTGCTGCTCCAGCAGCTTTTCCGCACAGAGCAGCTCAATGCCGACGTCCAGCGTGTTGCCGAGGCTCACACCGTTGTTGCGGAGCACTACACCTGTGAGAAGCTGGAACATACCTTCGGGGGTCTCGTTAGCGAAATAGGGGTCGCCGTCATCCAGCAGGATGAAATTCCGCTCCGACCAGGGAGTTATACCATCCTCAAGGGGTGAGATAACAACATTAAGAAGTTCACCGTCACCGTTCACACCGATAAAGCTGTCCTCGCTGTAGCCGTAGGCGGGCAGGATGTACTGAACGTCTGTTGTGCCATACTTTGCAGCGGCGGGCAGCCCCGTTACGGTGCATACCTCGTCCAGTATACTTTCAACGCATACGCCGAGGTCGCCCCTGACGTAAGAGCCGTTTCTGACATATATGACGGTGTTTTCCGTAAGCACGTAGCAATCCGCATCGATGACGTAGATGTCCTCTGCATTGCCGCTTAGTATAAGCTCCAGTGCCGTTCCCTGATTAAAGGGCAGCGGCTCAGGCTCCTCGGGTGCAGGTGCGGCTGTGGTGGTAGTGACTTCGGGAGCAGGCTCCGTCTGCGAGGAAGCGGATGTCACGGATGTATCGGGCGTGCTGACCTGCTGTGACGTGGTATCGTCAGTGCAGCCTGCGGAAAACAGACAGCAGACCGCAAGCAGTACGGAAAGTATCTTTTTCTTCATGTGTTATCTCCTGTTGTTTATTTAAGTGTGCTGTCGATGCCGCAGATGGTGAGCACGGCGTCCTGTGCATCCCTCATACCTGCGGGGGCCATATATGCGGTGATGTAGCAGTAATCCTTAGAACCCGCTTCCGCCTGCTCATCGTACCAGATGAGGCAGTGGCGGTCCTTGTCTACGTTGTACTCAACGCCGTCCACGGTGAGGACTATCTCGTCCGTGAATTCCTGCCAATTGTCCATCAGACGGCTCTCCAGCTTGTAGAAATCCGTTTCGCCGTCGGCAAGCTCGCTGCCGAGGAATTTAAAGCGGAAGTTCAGCTCCGTTTCGTACTCGCCCGTGGTGAAATGCAGCAGCTCGTACTTAATGCCGCCGTATTCATAGCGTGTCATGGTCTGGTAGTAATCCATAACGGGCAGCAACTTTATGTCCTCGGAGAAGATATCAAAGCGGATGCTCGTTTCGTGCTGCTTCTCCTGCTCGGTATCGGGAGCGGTGATCATGCCGCAGACATCTATCACGATGTCCGTGGGGTTGAGAAAATAGCCATAGGGAGCGTCCAGCATGACGTGGTAAAGGTTCGGCACCTGCTCGTCACGGTAGCCGTACGCATCGCAGTACCAGTAGTTTTCGAGGTCGTTCTCATAGACCTCCTTTGACAGCACGTACGCCATCATGTAGATCTTGTCGCAGTCGATGCTGTCGTCGTCAACGATAACGTCAAAAAGAAGCTTTGGTGCGTTCCTGTCGCCGGTACCCGCAATAAAGTTTACGGTGAACGGTCCGTCGCTGCCCTGCATGGAGAACTCGCTGATGTAGCCCTCGTCTGCGATGTCAGCAGTTGTCTTGTCGCCGAAGAGCGTGTTTATGAACGCTCCCCAGCCGCCCGAAACTGCCACCGCTGTTGCCCCCACCATGAGGAAGCAGGCAGCAGCTGCCGCCACAAGCAGCATGGGCCGCAGACGTCTTTTCGGCTTTGCAGGCTGAAGAGTTATCTGCTGTGCGGTCTTTGCACGTCTGAGGATGTCCTCTGCGGATATGGTTATGTG
>JAZKZL010000402.1:0-4866 GCA_045612645.1 Oscillospiraceae bacterium | reverse complement strand
GTTTTTTGCGGATGCACGATGGGGTACCTCGCCAATGGAGATACCGCATCCGAGGGTCTGTCTCCCGCAGCCCTTGACTTCGCCCGTAAGTACGATGCGCTTGACGAGTGGGGCAAACGAGCAGTAGATGCTATCATGGATATTGAGACCCGCCGTTGCCAGCAGGACATCGAAGCTCTGCTTGACGAAGCCGAGGAAGCTGAGATCCGCCGCCGCAAGGTTACTGGATAAGCTGAACCACGTTCGCATCGGGATGCGCTGCCGTATTGATGTATATCGTGCGGCGCGTCATGCGGATGAAGCGGACGATTTCGGGATGCTCGGCGATGGGGAGGTACTTTACGGTAAAGCCTTCAAATTTCATGTGAGTGTCTCCTTGTCTTTTGTTGATGTGATTTTAGCTGATAAAACGCTGCTAAAGTAAATACTCATATTCGGATTTTGTGCTGATAATCGCGCTGGTATAACTGTTAAATGTGCTGAATTACGCTGATAGGAGTGCTGATAAAATGGGCAAGTCGCTGCTGAGTCAAAGGCTGCGTCAAATCAAAGACAAATACAACATTACCACAAGGGAGTGGGCGATTAAGTCGGGTGTGCCTGAGAGCACGATTGCGAGGTATCTGTCAGGTTCTCTAAACATCCCCAATTTCCCGGCGGTCTGCGCAATGTTGAAGTGCCTCGGTGAGTCTATCGATGAGTTTTATGCATCCCTTGACGCAAAGATTGACAGCCCTGTGGATGCCCTAAAGCTGGACGCTGTACCTGTTGCTGTCATCGGCAACATCCCGATAGACATGCCCGAAGACAAGGCAGCCATACAGGAGCGCATTATCATGCAGACCGAGGAAGTCCAGCAGCAGAAGGCTATTGTGCGTGAAAAGGACGCGCAGATCGAACTGCTTGAGGCAAAACTTGAGATGACCGAGCAAGTTTTGGCAGAAAAAGACCGTACGATAGCCAACCTTGAAGATATCAACCGCCGCCGTCTCGATGCTCTCAAGGCATTGTGTTCCGCTCAATAAAAAAACGTCCCGCATGGGGACGTGAAATGATGGAGGTAGCCTATGGCAAAGTCTGATCGCCGCAGCGAAGCGCAATGGATCGAGTCCCGCCAACGCTGGCAGATAAAAGTGCAGCGCGACGGTGAGAGGAAGATGTTTACTTCCGCGATCCCGGGCAGGCGAGGCAAGCATATCGCAGAGAACAAAGCAGATGAGTGGCTTGAGAAGCAGTCCGATGACATCAGGTTCGGCGATGCTTGGGAGATGTATCTTGCCGATGTGAAAACGAAAATCGCATCGACTACCTACATCAAGTATGAGCAGCAGGGCAGGCTGTGGCTTGTGCCTCACCTCAAGCGCAAGCACCTGTATGAGATAACCCCTGCGATGTGGCAAGAATGTATCGACCGCATGGCAGATGCAGGTCTCAGCAAAAAGTCCTGCGCCAATTTGCGAGGTCTGATATCCGTGTTCTGCGTACACTGCCGCCGGCGCAGGTGGGACATTGAGGCACCGCTTGATGGCGACCTTGAAATACCCAAGAAAGCTACGCAGGGAGTACGCAAGATTCTTCAGCCGAATGACATGCGTATCCTGTTCAATGATGATACCTACGTCAGAAACAACGTCAAGCGCAAAGCGTTCTATATCCACGCATGGAGGTTTATTGTGGTTACCGGGTTGCGTCGTGGAGAACTGGCAGGTCTTCGCATCGAGGATCGCGAAGGCGAGAATGTTATCCGCATAAATCGCGCCGTCAATGTCGTCGGTGAAATAACCGAAGGCAAGACAGAAAACGCCCAGCGATATATAGCCTTGTCGCAGGCCGCCCGTGACATATTGGAGGATCAGAAGCAATTGCTCAAGGATAACTTCATTGTGTCGCCGTGGTTGTTCCCGGACGAGCGGGGCGGCATGTCAGATACCAACCACATACAGCGTCTGTGGGATAGCTACAGACGGCAGCACGGTATCTCCTGCACCCTCCATGAACTCCGGCATACATTCCTGTCGGCTGTTAAGTCGGATATGCCCGAACCGCTTCTCAAACAGCAGGTCGGTCATGGTGCCAAGACCGATTCCATTGGTATATACGGACATAAAATAGACGGTGACATTGAAGCCACCGCCACGGTCATTGACAACGTATTCATGAGACTTCTCAAAAACTAAGGGTACCCACTTTGGTACCCGTTTGGGTTTTTGATTTACCTAAAGCCGTATACAGAATACCCTATAAAATAAAAATATATTGTGTTTTTTGGATGCGGATTTGGCGAACATGAAGATTGTCAGGAGTTCGACTCCCCTATGCTCCACCATATAAAACCCTTGAGATCATTGAGATTTCAAGGGTTTTATTTTTTGTGGGTACCCACTTTAGTACCCGTTTTATTTTGCAAATCTATCTATCATAGCGCGGACTTCTGCCATCTGAGGGAGCAGCTGTTCCAGCCATTCCTCATAAGCTTCGCATTTGCCCATTGCCATCTGATCAGGTTCGTGCTCATGAGTCTTGTGCTCTCGCCGCATCTCTTCAAGGTGCTTGCGCACTATCGGTACAGCTTCCTCGTTGAAATCAAGATGCCGTGCCGCCATTGTCTTATGCCAACCGGCGATGATCTCGGACTTCTCCAGCATCTCATACGCCTTGTGTATCTTCTCGCGGGCCTCGGAGATGTTGTGTCCGATGTTCTTCAGCAGGTGGCGCACCTCTTCGCATTTGTGCATTCAGTCAACCTCCTATGATGTATCTGTGTAGGGATTCTACATCCTTCGCGCTGAAGGTAACGCTGCCAAGCAGCGGTATGTCCACGGTCGCATTTCCGCGCTGCGCAGCCGCCACAAGCTGCCCGAAGAGTAATTCCTCATCAATCATTTCGCCGTCAGCAAGACCCATCGCAACCACCATAGGGTTGTTAAGTAGCGTGGTCATCAGCTGTCCTGCGCGGGCTGCGATGATGCCGCCAACAGCAGCAATCGCCCATCCCTTCAAGCTGCCCGTAAACTGCGAAGCTATGTCACGGTCGATATACGCCGCTATGCCGTTGAGTACCTTGGAGTAGTGTATCATGCGTTACCTCCAGCAAAGGTCGCTCAGAGGGGCTTATACAGCCCCTCCGATAGCATTAGGTGGTAGTAGTTGCCGCAGGAGTGGGAGTAATGGTTACCTCACCCCAGCCGGGGCAGACCGAGGTGTTCGGAACGACCAGCTTAGTGAGACCGTACAGCTGAGCAATCTGATTGCCCATGCAGGCAATACGCGTGGACTGGGTCGCGTTCCAAACCGCCTGATCACACAGCTTCTGGTTGATGCCCTCGACCTTGCCATCGAAGTATTTGTACACTTCCAGCAGCTTGGTGTCGTTGTAAATGTTTGCGTCCCTGAGTGCCACATCGGACTGAAGCGCAGCGATCTTTGCTTCAAGACCCTGTTCGTAGCGGGATACGGGCATGTCCTCGCCGCATACGGGGATCACAGCCTGCCTGCCGTTATTCCAACCATTGTTCCAACCATTGTTGCCCCAGCCGCCCAAACCGCCGAGGACATTGCCGAGGCCGCCGTTGAGAACACCGAGTGCCGTACCGGCGATGCCGAGTCCCAGTCCGCTGCCAGCAACGCCTTTGCTTGCAAATTCTGCCATAAAATCATCTCCTTGGATATGTATTAGGGCTTCCTGCGCCCGGTTACATTATCCGTCAAGGTAATGATTTGTGGGGGCAATCAGCAGACATAAGCGGGTAATAATGCAATAAAAAAAAGACCCACAGCAAACGTGCTGTGAGTCTTTTTTTATTGAGCTTTCTGTTGCAAAAGATCGCCGTTCCTGAGATACTGCGCCATTAGCTTCGGATATATCAGGTGTTTTAGCCGCCAGCCGATATTGCTTCTGTCGCCGCCTACAATCGCTGCGATATCAGACAGGCACAATCTATTGATCAGCCGTTCGAAAGCGATTGTGGAGTCTCTGGTGCTTAGTGGCGTAGCGTATATCAGTTCGGTGAGTTGTTGCACGGTGAGGGGAGCTAACGCTGGGCAGTCATTGTCTGCCCGGCTACTTGATGCCCTGCGCAAGCGTTGTCACTCCTCGTTATCGGCGGTGTTGGTTTCGATGGCTGCTGCGTCGGTCAGCCCCTCGGCAATGATGTAAGCCACTGCGCCTGCGCCGCTCATGATAAGAGCAACGACCTGAGTGACGTTATCCTCGGCTACGCCGAAGAAAATCATCATCATGCCAACAAAGTCTGCGATTGCCAGCCAAAGCTTGCGGGAGGTAAGCTTGCGCTTCCAGTCAATCTTCATTCTTCTCATCCTCTCTGAAGAGTATTGATTTTGTCCTCGATGGCGCGAAAGCGTTCATGACAGCCTTCGGATTTACTCTCAAGTGCGTAGGTGCGCTCGATAATCTCGTTGTGCTTATTGACCTTGTCCTCAAGCTGGTCAATGCGGTAGATGGTGAGAGATGCCTGCTCCGCAGTTTTCTTCGCGGAAGCCTTCATCGTCATGATGCTGCCGATGATGCTCGCTGCTGCGCCAATAAGCGCAACAAGTATTACGTCACTCATTGGTGGCCTCCACATCAAGAAGCGCAGCCCATGTCAGAGGCCCGACGATGCCATCCTGAACGAGTCCGAAAGCCTTCTGGAACTTCTTTATCCATGTAAGAGTCTCGCTGCCGAACTCGCCGTCCGCGCCATATACGGGCAGAGCCTTCTTGTTCCACTTCACGAGAATGCCCTGCATGTGTTCAACAGCTTCACCGATTGCACCCTTTTTAAGCATGGGAGTATAGGTGGGCTTTGCTTCGGGAGCTTCGGTCTTACCAACATAGGCCAGCATAAGTCGGATCGTAGCCATGTC
>JAZKZL010000401.1:0-2711 GCA_045612645.1 Oscillospiraceae bacterium | reverse complement strand
CTTCGTAAATACAACCTGTCCCAAGTGCGGAGGCCACGCAAAGAGAGAGACCGACACAATGCCCCAGTGGGCAGGCTCCTCCTGGTACTTCCTGCGCTACTGCGACAACAAGAATACCGAGTGCCTTGCTTCCAAGGACGCTCTGGATTACTGGATGCCTGTTGACTGGTACAACGGCGGTATGGAGCATGTTACACGCCACCTGATCTACAGCCGTTTCTGGCATAAGTTCCTGTATGATATCGGCGAGGTCACCACATCCGAGCCTTATGCAAAGCGTACCGCTCAGGGTCTGATCCTCGGTCCTGACGGACAGAAGATGAGTAAGTCCAGAGGAAACGTTGTTGACCCCAACGATGTTGTTGCAGAGTATGGTGCTGATACTCTCCGTCTGTACGTTCTGTTCATGGGCGACTACGAGCAGGCAGCTCCCTGGAGCGAGAGCAGCATGAAGGGCTGCAAGCGCATCCTTGACAGAGTATGGAAGCTGCAGGAGAAGGTAGTGGACGGCGACGCTTATAGCGACAAGCTGCGTTCCTCCATGCACAAGACCATCAAGAAGGTATCCGAGGATATCGAGAATCTGCGCTTCAACACAGCTATCGCAGCTATGATGGGTCTGCTGAATCAGATCGATGAGGCAGGAGCAGTAACAAAGGCTGAATACCGTGATCTGCTCATCATGCTGAATCCCTTTGCTCCCCACATCACTGAGGA
Organism: Oscillospiraceae bacterium; assembly: GCA_045612645.1. GTDB lineage: Bacteria > Bacillota > Clostridia > Oscillospirales > Ruminococcaceae > CAG-115. The sequence goes on along the minus strand of JAZKZL010000401.1, from coordinate 1,994 downwards.
GCTGTTCGAGACAATGGGCTTCGGCGGTGTGCTGAACGAGCAGAAGTGGGTAGAGTACGACGAGGCTCAGTGTGTTGACAACACTGTTGAGATCGTTGTTCAGATCAATGGCAAGGTAAAGGCTCGCTTTGATGCTCCCGTGAACTCCGACAGAGAAACACTGGAGAAGATGGCATTCGAGCTGCCCGAGGTACAGAAGCTGACCGACGGTAAGACCATCGTAAAGAAGATCGCTGTTCCCAACAAACTTGTGAACATCGTAGTTAAGTAATATCGGCGGCGGGGTGGAAACATCCCGCCCCATACATAAGAGAGGACATTATGAAGAAGTATATAGGAAAGATACTCGCAGTCGTTCTGGCAGCATCAATGCTGGCAGGCTGCGCGGGTGATACGGCATCCGAGGGCAGTGTGGCTGACGCTACCGCAGAAGCTACAACAACATCTGCTGCCGTTGAGAGTGCAGAGCCTGAAGACACTTCCGCGGCGACTACAACAACTGCCGCTTCTGAGGAAGAGCTTCCCGAATTTACACAGGAGCAGACCACAGTGCAGGATATTCTTGTGCAGACAGAAGAAGCACCCGAGGAGGTACAGCCTACCGAGGAGTCTCCCGAGGCGACAACAGCAGCCACAACCACAACGGCAACCGAGCCTGCCGTTACAACTGCAGAAACAACAGCTGTAACTACTACCGCTCCCACAGAACAGGAGGAAGCACCAATGGAAGTTAAATATGTAGCACTCACATTCGATGACGGCCCCAACACCACAACTACCGCACAGGTGCTGGATGTGCTGGAGAAGTACGATGTCATCGCATCATTCTTCCTTATCGGAAACAACATTAACGATGCATCTGCCGAGGTGGTTAAGCGTGCGTATGACATGGGCTGCGAGATCAATAACCACTCCAAATCCCACCCCTACATGAACCAGATGACCGTTGATGAGATCATCGAGGAGTTCACCTACACCGATGACAAGATATTCGAGATCACAGGAGAGCGCAGCAAGTTCTTCCGTCCTCCTTATATCGCAGTAAGTCAGGATATGCTGGATAACATCGATGTTCCTTTTATCGCAGGAATCGGCTGCAATGACTGGATGGACAACAACCCTGCAGACCGCCGTGCAATGAGCATCCTGCGTCAGGTAAAGGAGGGCGATATCATCCTCCTGCATGATGCCGAGGGTAACCACATGACTGTTGAGGCTCTCGATACCATCATCCCCGAGATGCTGGCACAGGGTTATAAGTTCGTTACTGTTTCCGAGCTTTTCGAGTTGAACGGCAAGGAGATCTCCGCTGACGATTTCAAGATCTACACAAATATCAATCAGCAGTATCAGTATAACTGATAGCATTTCATTGATTAAAGACCGCTCTTTCGGGGCGGTCTTTTTGCGTATAATCGGGGTAATATCAGCCACAATATTCCTGAAAGGGTGATGTTATGGCAAAGAGATTATGCTTTGTGTTGCTTGCGGCGGTGCTACTGTGTGGCTGTGATAATTCGGTGCCGCCTGTTGCTCAGGGTGAGAAAGAAACGGTGGTTCTGGATATCCTTTGCGATAAGGCTGACTGGGATATCGTAACGGAGCTTTGCGGAGGATTTTCGGAGGAGCATCCCGATAAGGACTACGCATTTTCACTGGATGAGCCGCCTGAGGATATCTCGGCACTGCTGAGTGGTGAGATAGCTGCGGATGTGCTGTATTTTACCTCAGATATGACAGAGGAGCTTGCGGAGAGCGGATTTTTGCTGCAGGTGGAGGACAAGGCGGAGCGCATTTCAGCAGCAAAGGACGCTGTGTCACTTGATGGCAGACAGTATGGATTTCCGTTTTCGGCTGAGACGTATTTTTTGTATTACGACCGCTCGAAATTCGCAGATAACGAGGTGGGTGATCTCAATAAAATGATGTCTAAAAGGCTTGACGGAACGAATTACAGCCTTGCAGTGGCACTGGACGATGGAGTGTATCAGGGG
>JAZKZL010000400.1:0-5880 GCA_045612645.1 Oscillospiraceae bacterium | reverse complement strand
TACTTCTGCAGCGACATGAACAGCGCTGTTACGGGCAGAGATACGAACAAACCGCCTGCGCAGAATACTGTGAAGAAGTTGTTTATCTGCTCCTTCTGCAGCCATTTGTAGAGACCTACAGCAACGTTGTAGGCTTCCTCGTGACCGAAGGAGATGAGGGATGCGTACATATAATCGCCCCAGGGTGCGATGAACGCCATCATGATAGTATAGATAATGATAGGCTTTGCCATCGGCATGATGATGCGGAAGAATACTCTGGAACGGGATGCGCCGTCGATGCGGGCAGCCTCGTCAAGGGATTTCGGGATCGTATCGAAAAAGCCCTTTGCGATGTGATAACCCATACCCGAGCTTGCTGCATATACGAGTATCAGACCGGGAACGGAGTTCTCACTGGTGAGACCAACGAGCTTCAGCAGGAAGTATGTAGCGATCATGGAAAGGAAGCCGGGGAACATTCCCAGAACCAGCATAACATTCATCAGCAGCTTACGGCCCTTGAAACGCATTCTCGAAAGCGCATAAGCCACGCAAAGCACGATGACTGTCTGCAGCACGGCATTGAACAGCGCAATGATGAGCGTGTTAAAATACCACTTCAGGAAGTCGGTCTCCTGGAAGAGGATTCTGAAGTTCTCAAGGGACCACTGCTTCGGGATTATATATGTAACCATGGAACGGGATTCGCCTCTGAATGCCTGGAAGATCAGGTAAACAAAGGGTATCATCCATATTACACAAAGGATTATCAGGAAGGTATAGATGCTGAAACGCACGAAGCGTTCCTTTCCTGACTTACTTACAGGTTTACTCATTACTGGAAATCCTCCTCATTTTTCATAGCAGGCGAGAGATTGTATACGATCAGCGAAATCACCGCGACAACAATAAACACCAGAATACCGATAACGGCTGCCAGCTTGTAGTCGTTCTTTTCGATGGTCATGGAATACAGCCATGTGATAAGCAGGTCGGTGCTGCCTGCGCCGCCCTCGTAATCCATGGTCTTGGGCTTGCCTGCCGTGAGAAGATAGATAACGTTGAAGTTATTGATGTTAGCCGTAAAGCTCGTAAGCAGATAGGGGCCTGTTACGAACAGCATATACGGCAGGGTGATCTTGGTGAACTGCTTTATGCCCGATGCGCCGTCGATCTTGGCACTCTCGTAGAGGTCAGCGGGAATGTTCATCAGCACACCTGTGGTGATAAGCATAAGGTACGGAATACCTACCCAGAGGTTTATCACAAGTACCATTATCTTTGCAAGATCGGGAGTTGACAGCCAGCCTATCTTCTCTGCGATAACGCCGAGATTCATCAGCACGCTGTTAACGATACCCTCGTCAGCAAACATGCGGGAAACCAGCAGCAGAGAAACGAACTGAGGAACTGCGATGGTCATAACGAGGATGGTACGGAACACCTTCTTGAACTTTATTCCCTTGCGGTTGATGGCGATTGCCACGAACATACCGAGGAAGTAGTTTGAGAATGTGGCGATGAGCGCCCAGATCAGCGTCCAGACAAGAATATCACGGAAGGTGTATGCGAACTTGCCTGAGCCTGAGAAATCGGTGGAGAGCATAGTACGGAAGTTCTCAAAGCCCACCCAGTCGAACAGTTTCTCGGGAGGAAGGTGCGAGTAGTCGTAGTTCGTAAATGCGATCAGTATCATAAAGAAGATCGGAATTACGGTGAACACCACGATGCCCAGCAGCGGAACCGCCAGCAGGGTCTTGTAATACTGCTCGTCTGCGAGGGACTTGATATCATCCTTGAAGGACTTCGGGCGAACGCCCTTTGCAATGAGATCCTGAGCGAGCTTGTTCTGCTTAACGTTGATGACCCAGGTATAGATAAAACCGAGAACGAAGAACAATGTCAGAACGCCGTAAAGCAGGATCTGCAGGCTGTTGTCCTTATAAGTCACTACCTCGAGACCCCATTCGTTCAGCGTGGTCTCAACAGCCACGTCACCGAGAGAGCCGATTCCAGCGAGGTAATCAAATCCGAAGAAGATCATGAATGCAACGAAGATGATCTCGAACAGCAGGAAGAGGATTCCTCTGCCCACCTGACGGCGGAAAAGCTGTCCGAAGCCCATTATGAGGAATGAGATTCGGGTGAGCCAGTCACCGTCACGGAAAGCTCTGCCAATCTCGGCGAAGAATCCGCCTACACCGCAAAGCATCCGCCATAAAGCCACAGGGATCTTCTTCAGAAATGCCAGCAGCTTTCCGGGAAGTTCCGCAAAGAATAAGCAGAAGTTATAGCCGAATTTCTTTATCGGCGATAACCCCAGATATTCCAGCTCGGGTAATCGTTTCATAAAATATCATTCCTTTCGTTGGTTGGGGTATTTGCTGCTTCAAAGATATTCACGGCGAACATCCTTGAAGCAGCAAATACAGCGGGCGGACAAGCCGCCCGCTGCAACTGCTTATGGAAAAATGGGAGTTTTATTTACCTATTTGGAATTACTTAGCTTCCTTGATGCCTGCCTCGAGGTCAGCAAGAGCTGCGAGAAGCTCATCATCGGATGCAGCGTCATACTTGCCGCTGTTAACGTCTGTGCCGAATGCCTCTGTCAGTGTCCAGTAAGCGTTGGGGTACTGACCCTGACCGGGGCAGAATGTCAGCTGCTCTGCGAGAGCTGCGAGAGCCTCATTGGACTGAACTGCGTCGGAAGCCTGAACTGTCAGGTTGGAGGGACCCCAGCCGTTGGAGTCGAAACGTGCCTGCTGCATCTCTTCGCCTGTCAGGTAGTCAGCGAGCAGGTGGCAGAATACGAGCTTGTCGGAATCTGTCTGAGGCTTAACGCCTACGAGCTTGAAGCCGCCGAAGCCGCTCATCTGGTAGGATGTGCCGTCAACTGTGAATGTGGGGAGCTTAGCTGCGCCGAAGTTGTCGCCGAGGAACTCCTTAACGGTAGCGGAATCCCATGTACCGGAAACGATCGCACCTGCTGTGCCGCCATCGGGGTTGAACAGAGCGGAATCGGAACCTGTGGACTGAGAGAAGTTGGGGTGGGATGCCATAGCAACCATAGCCTTCAGAGCTGCGAGACCCTTATCGGAGTTGTAATCGCAAACTGCGTCAACTACATTACCCTCTGTGTCGTAGTTGTAGTAGCACTCAGCGCCTGTTGCGAAGAAGAAAGAAACGTTGTACCAGCCGGACTGGATATCCATGTACATGTTCTTGCCTGCTGCGCCGCACTGATCGAGGATGCCTTCCAGTGTGGAGGGATCTGTAACTACGGACTTGTCGTAGTAGAGGAAGAAGCCGTTATCGGAGGTCTCGGGGTAAGCGTAAACCTTGCCGTCGAGTGTTGCAGCGCCGATAGAGCCTGCGTCGTTGTTGTTCTGAACATTTGTCAGGAAGTTGCCACCGAGAGGAGACAGAGCGCCTGCAGCAACGAGTCTTGCCAGCTGATCCTGTGCGAAGCCGTAAACATCGGGGCCTGCCTCAACGTCTGTCAGCATCTGAGTAGCAGCCTCGCCCTCGCCCATTGCGGAAACGGTGATGGTGTACTTGTCAGCGAAATCAGCCTGACCTGCGAGCCATGCGTCCAGCTTCTCCTGTGTAAGAGCAGATACTTCCTCGGGAGCCCATACTGTTACAGTGGTCTTGCCTGCGGAAACTGTGGTGTCGCCGCCTGTTGCGCCTGCATCTGCGCCGCCGTCATTAACTGTGGAAGAGTTGTCAGCGGGAGTGGATGTTCCTGCGTCGCTTGTGTCAGCGTTAGAGCAGCCTGTGAAGCCGATGGATGCTGCTACTGCGAGAGACAGCATCATGGAAAGAAACTTTTTGGTTTTCATAATTAAATTCCTCCTATAATAACATTCCGTTGCGGAATGCTTTTAACATTTTTCTGTGTGTATCAGTCGTCGTAATCCTCGACGGTGATGCGCTTCATCATATCCCTGTACCTGAAACGTGCCATTTCGTTCTTTTCCAGAACATCCTGCTCGTTTCCGTGGTAGCAGCAGCGGATACAATAATATTCCTTAAGGTCCTTGTCATAGAACATGTCTATGTCGATATCACGCATGAAGCATGAGGGGCAGCGGAAATTCAGCTTTCCTTTTGCAGACTGAGCCATGATGTCAGCACCTCCCCCTTGCCAAGCGGCTTTCTGATGCCAAGTGTGAACATCGGTGAGAACGCATAGCCTTCGGTGATATAGCCGTCGGCATCCTCGCTACAACCAAAGGTTACACCTGTTTCGACGGGCGGGATGACTGCGTGAAGTCTCTTTACGCCCGTTACCTCCTCGGTGCGGTTCTTATACGCATAGGGAATGATCTTTACTCCTTCCCTGCCCTCGGCGGTGAGAACTATCTCCGTCATGTCCTCGGGATACTCTGTGGTACCGTAGCATGCGGTGATATATTCCGTGATATCCAGCTTTTCGTTCGCATCGGAGATCTCCAGCACCTCACGGCGGTAATCTATCCTTGAAGAGCCTTCCTCAAAGGTGATGACCGTCTGGATCTTTGCGGAGAGACCATCGAACACGATGTCAACGGGATCGAGGGTGAGTATGCGCTTGTTTCCCTCCTGAGAGAAGTGCGCCTTTGTTCTGCACAGGCACATATCCGTTTCCTGACCTTTCCAGGATATCTTACAGCTTCGGATGGTTCCCTCACCTGCATAGTGGGTGAAATAACCGGCTCTGTAATTCATCTGAATAAGGAACGGATAGGATACATCCTGAACATGCTTTGTTCCGATGCCGTACTTCCAGTCGAGCTTTGAAACATAGGGTCTGAGATCGAAGAGCGCTCCGCCCTGATTCATATCTATGCCTGCTCTCATGTAAGGATCGCAGTACCAGAACACCTGTTTCTTGCTGCCGTAGAGGATATCCTTCCACAGCGCACATTCGGGCTGCTCGTAATGCTTGTTCTCACGGTAGAAGTGCGCAAACTCCTCCATTGTCATGTCAAGCAGCTTGCCCTCTTTCTTAAGCTTGCCGTAGTAAGCGAGACCATCCTCGTAGCTCTTTGCGAGAAGCTCATACGGGGATTCCCATCTGCCCAGCTTATTCAGCCAGCCCGGGCCGACGAACATCATGTTATATGCGATGCCGTCATTATACTTTGCGAGGTGACGGTACTGATCCACAAGATTGAACAGGTAGGGATACTCTCCGTCACGGTAGATCATGCCTCTCAGCACGTTCTGCGGATGGGTTCCGAAGTTGGAGCCGTTTCCGTCATAGCATGCCAGCAGATCTCTCGAAAGGTGCGGAATAGCGACTATGCCACTGTCCTCTTCCTCGTTTGCGGCTGGTGCGTGGGTGTTCTGCTTTGAAGGGATCCACGGTGCCCAGGGGCCGCCGTCCATCAGCGTGTACCAGCTGTTGTTGCAGGTGTGATACGCCTTAGGGCCTTCCTCCCAACAGGTGGCAACTGCGCACACAACATCGGGGTATTTTTCCTTTATGTAATTGGTAAGCTCAGCGTCCATGTAATAGGAGCCTGTGGAACGGGGATAGAATCCGAAGCGTTCGTAGAACTTGCCGAATACATCGTCAACGATGGACTTCTTATCCTCTGATGAGAACATCCAGATGCAGAAATCCTTTGTCTTGTACTTTTCACGGAACTCCTTGCAAGGAAGTCCTAACAGCGAGAGGCTTATCTCATCGCCGTATTTTTCGTGATGCTCCTTTGCGAGCCTGCACACTTCATCCGAGAAGAGCGAAGCGTAGGTCATCTGGATTGTGGTCTTTAAGCCGTTCTTGTGAGCGGTCTCCTGCTGGAACAGGAAAATATCCAGCGATTCATCCCGCAGATCAGAGCGGGAGATGTCCTCCTTCTTTCCTTGACCCGTAACCTTCTCGGCGTACTCAGGAGCAAGCTCGGGACG
>JAZKZL010000399.1:0-3415 GCA_045612645.1 Oscillospiraceae bacterium | reverse complement strand
CTCGGTACATTCTGACAGCTTGAATTTTATTCAGTATAAGATAACCGCCCAGTACACTCCCGAAGAAGCGTATGCGCTGACAGGGGATGATATCTACATCTATGCCACGACTTTATATCAGGCAAAAGCCACATACGATCTGCTGAACGGCAAGCCACTGGATTACAGCTTCTTCCTTTGCGACGCAGGAACGGCAGAGGAGCAGATAGAGGGAATGCCGCTGCTGTCGGTGGGGGAGAGGTACGCATCTGTGCTGTCGGGCGGAGGCAAGGACCGTCAGTATGTCGCTTTCCCCGAACTTACCTTTGCGATATACAGACAGGGCGCAGAGGACTATGCATATCACCTGCGTTTTGACAGAATACGCTTTATAAAGTCTGATGGCACGGATATAGATCTCGGCGTAAGTGCAGACGAGGAGTATGTCATCACCTCCACAGGCAACAACCCTGCGCATTATGTGCATAAGTATGAGCTTTCCGAGCTTGCGGATTTTTTCAGAGCTGACTGGTCGAAAAGGGAATATCGGTTTCCGCCGCTCTTTGAGATAACCGTTCCTATAGAATAAAGAAATAATTGGGTATATATAAAAGCGCCTTTCCGTGCAGGGAAAGGCGCTTTCTGCTATACGATCACCCGACCATCCGCAATGCGTATCAGCCGCTGAGCCTTTTTAGCTGCCTCGCTGTCATGGGTTATCATGATGATGGTCTTGCCGTTTCGGTTAAGCTCTGCGAGGATGTCCATCACCTCATGGCTGTTACGGCTGTCGAGATTGCCGCACGGCTCGTCAGCGAGGATCATTGACGGGTCTGCGGCTATGGCACGGGCTATAGCGGCACGCTGCTGCTGACCGCCCGACATCTCGCAGGGGCGGTGCTTGGCACGGTCTGTGAGTCCCACCGTTTCGAGAGCCTCACGGGCGATGGCACGGCGCTTTTCGGCGGGAATGCCACGATAAAGCAGCGGCAGTTCTACATTCTCCTGTGCAGTAAGGGACGGGATCAGATTAAAGCTCTGGAACACAAAGCCTATCTTTTGACTGCGCACACGGCTGAGAGCCTTGTCGTCCATCTCCGAAACATCGCAGCCGTCAAGGAGATACTTTCCCGAGGTCGGCGTATCAAGGCAGCCGAGTATGTTCATCAGCGTGGATTTCCCCGAACCGCTCACTCCCGTAATGGTGACGTATTCGCCGCCGAGGATATCAAGGCACACTCCGTCCAGTGCGCACACCACATTTCCGCCGATATCGTAACGCTTGCAAAGATCGATCGCTCTTATAGACATAAAAACACCCCACATTTCATACGGCAGTAGTTTTGCCCGAAAGGTGGGGTGTTATTCGTTTATTTTGAGTTGCCGAAACATCTTTTCAGCATTTTTTCAGTCATGCCTGCTACTACGAACACAACGATCACCGGAACAGCCGTGAGTACCATAGCGATCGCTGCCACAGCGTCCTCGCTGAGCTTCAGTATCACGCAGGATATTACCCACGAAACCACCATGATAACTATAATGGGTATCTGGGCAATGACCATTCTTATGCCGAAGTAGCCTTGAGCCGCTGCCCATGCCTCGGGAGAACGCTCCGCAGCCGTGGTGTGATATCCGAACATGCTCCTGTATTCAGCAGGGAATCGCCATATAAACAGCCCGATAAGCAGCATCGTGAGCGGACACAGCAGCTCGCATATCAGCAGAACAATATATTCGCCCATAGCAGTCCTCCTATTTCTTCGGCGATATTATTTCGGATCGCCGTTTTTGTCAAAGCGATTGTGCAGCATCATCTCGGTCATGATGATAATGACGAATATCAGTATCACCTCAGCGACGAGCAGCATCCAGAAAATTGATACCATTACATCCTGTGAGACCTTACTGAAAGCGCATATCATCCATGACGCTATAGTTATAATCAGCGCAGCAAGATATGCGAAAAATATCCGTGAGCCGCAGTATATCTGAGCGGTTTGCCATGCAAGCGGAGAGCGCTCGGAGGTTGAGGTGTGATAGCCCATTCCCTTGTACTGCGGTGGAAACCGCCATATAACAAAGCCTGTTATCATCAATATAAGCGGTAGGGGCAGCTCCTCTATCAGCCATTCGATATAGTGCAGCATATCAATCCTCCTCTTTCTTCGGGTGCTTTTTGTGATATTTCACGCACTCCGTCAGCAGATACTCTATCTGCCCGTTCACGGAGCGGAAGTCATCATCTGCCCACTTCATGAGGTCGTTGTACAGGCTTGCGGAAAGGCGCAGAGGTACCTGTTTCTTTGAGTTCTTTTCTTTCTCGTCAGCCATTCGGGCGACCTCCTTTCATTTTACTTGACACTGTCAGCTTTCATCCTTTTATAGAGCTTTACAGTGACGGGGAACAGCGCTATCAGGAACACCACCAGCAGCGCATACATCAGCCACATGGGGCAGACACCCATCTGATACAGCGCCACAGGGGTATCAAACAGTGCGTGGGCGAGTATCGAGGCGGGGAAGAGCCACAGTAGTTTCTTATCATGAGCCGCCGCAAATACCGTTACAGAGAGCATTATGTGCAGAGCGATCGCAAGCACACGCTCGGCGCAGGAAATGATGTAGAATGCAGGCTTGTTGAGGAAGTATGCCTCCAGCTGAGCCTGTGCGAGTGCCGCCTGCTCCTCAGGTACGGACGCCATCATAGCGCCGAGTATTGTCTCGCCCTGACCTGCGTTTATCAGCAGTGCAATAGCGCCGTATGTAAGCAGATTAAATGAGAGCAGCATCACAGCCTCAATGCCGCCGTGACCTATGCCGTACATTACTGCATCGGCAGGGTTTCCCTCAGCGGTGGTCTTTTTAAGGAACAGCTTGTAGGTAACGAATCTGCCTGTTTCCTCGAACACGCCTGCCGCAAGCGCGCCGTATATCGTATACAGAGCAACGGAGCCTTGCACCAGCGGCAGCATTACCATGTGGAGCATCTGTTCAAGGCACAGCGCCCACACGAAGAATGTGACAGCGCCTGCGAGGGCGGCAAGCAGCCGTGCGGACTTGTTCTTTATCTTCCATACTATAAGCACACCCACGGGGAAGACAAAGCAGAATATTCCCGATATGAATAATAATGCGACGTTTATCGCAGGAACATGATCTATCATTGCGATTTCTCCTTATTAATAGATGGAGCCGCTGTTTACTATGGGCTGAGCGTCCTTGTTGCCGCAGAGTACCACCAGCAGGTTTGATACCATCTGAGCCTTGCGCTCCTCGTCCAGTTCGCATACGTTGCTTTCGGAGAGTTTGTTCAGAGCCATTTCCACCATGCCCACAGCGCCGTCAACGATCTTCTGACGAGCCTCGATGATGGCGGTAGCCTGCTGTCTCTGCAGCATAGCGGCAGCGATCTCGGGAGCGTATGCAAGGTGAG
>JAZKZL010000398.1:0-2280 GCA_045612645.1 Oscillospiraceae bacterium | reverse complement strand
GCGCCTGTGTTTGCTGTGTGCTTGATGTGACCGTCGATACCGATACGGTCGCAGTTGCCCTTAGCGATAACGCTCTCATCCTCCATGTTGATGAGCTGATACTTCAGAGAGGAGCTGCCTGCGTTGATAACAAGAATCTTCATGTTTCATTGTTCCTTTCATATTTTCCTCACCGCACCATGTGTTCGCCAAAGCTCGGCAGAGTGCGGAAATAATTCACATAATATTTTATACCTTTTTAGCGGAAAAATCAAGGGCTTTTCACCTTTTTTATAAAAAATCGTTAAAAAATTATTTATTATATTGATTTATTGGTGGATTTGGTGTAAAATTAATATGTATCAGTATATTATTCGGCGGAGGTGGGTATGGAGCTTTTTAACGATATCATTGGTGCGGTGTTCATCGGTGGATGCGCTTTGTTCGGAATCGTTTTTATTATAAGGGCTGTATATGACAGATTCTTTCGTCCTGCCGAGCCTGATCCCACCGTATGGGCTAAGACAAAGGCGTTCGTGGTGGGCGAATATACTTACGAAAAACGCTCCGTAAACCGTATGCACGATACAACGGTGGATATCACCGAGCCGCTGATAGTTTACTATGTTGACGGAAAGGAATATAACAAGTCTCTGCCCTATGGTACAGACGAAGATGAGGTGGAGATCTACTATAAGCGCAGAGACCCATCCTTTTTCCGTACGGTCGATGAAGTAAACTCTTCGTATCAGAGTGGCAGAAGTAATTCGCATTTTATATTCATGCTGTGTATAGGAGTGCCGATCGCTGCAGTAGCGGGTCTTGCATTTGTAACTATATACATCATTCAATAACGGAGGAAAAATGAACCTTTACATAAAGCATTTCAATGAACTCACCACGATGGAGCTTTACCGCATACTCCGTGCAAGGGCGGAGATATTTGTGGTGGAGCAGGACTGTGTATATCAGGATCTTGACAATAAGGATCTTAACGCATGGCACGTCTGGTTTGAGGATGAGGACGGCGTTGCGGCGTACTGCCGCGTACTGGACAAGGGCGTTTCCTACGAGGACGAAGGCTCCATCGGTCGTGTTATCACTGTAAAGCGTGGCACGGGCCTCGGCTATAAAGTCATGATGGAGGGCATACGCGTTGCGGAGGAAAAATTCGGGCAGACCTCTCTGCGTATCAGCGCTCAGCAGTATGCGCAGGGATTTTATGAAAAGTGCGGCTTTGTACGAGTGTCAGAGCCGTATCTGGAGGACGATATTCCCCATGTGCAGATGCTGAGGAACGGATAAAGGAGCGTATTATGAAAAAGACAGCAGTAGAAAAGTTCAGACCCCCGTACAGCCTGCATGACATGAGCGTTATTGCTTTTGAAACAGAGGGCAATGATATCATTCTGCGGACCGATTCGGGAATCGTGCAGGTGACACCGTCCCATGCCCAGCATGACGGATATGTGGAGTTCCACGGCGTGAGATGGGAATACAGCTATGCGCTTTTCCTGCGTCACACAGCGGATATGGGAGTGTTTACGGGCGAGATGCATTATCTGAAAGAGTTTGTAGCCAATTTCAGGAATGCGAATTTTTCCGTTATGGATACTACCTACTGCGGAGATATAACAAAGCTCAGCGGATTTCTGTCCGTTGGCGATGATATCGTTGAGTGCATCATCGAGATATACCATGAGGGCGATATGGTCTTTGTGGATGAGGAGATATAGCGGAGGTATGTTATGCCCACATGGAGCGGTATAAGAGCGAAACTGGAGAATGATTACCTTGCATCCTCTCTGCGTGGGCGGATACAGTATTTCGCCACCACATACAGCAAGTGTCCCGATCACGAGGGTCGCGCAGCGATACGCCTTGACGGTGAGGAGATACTAAAAAGCAGTTATTTTGAAAGGATGATCGCCCACAGCCGAGAGTTCCACCGTTTATATGACGGCACAGGAAGAAGCTACGGCGAGTGCTGGATGCAGGCATTCGACGAAGCGGTGAACGCAGGCGAGTTCGATCAGCGTGTGTTTTACAGGGCGTTTGAGGAGTTTGACAATCAGAGCATAGAACAGAGCCTTAAAAGCAATGATCCGATAGTTAGATTGTTTGCGGTGCTTGACCGCAGGGTGGGCAAACGTAGGCTGATAAAGCTGAAAGAAACTTTACCCGATGAGTTGCAATGGCTGAAACCGTTCTATCTTCTGCGGTTTGATGCGGAGGGTATTTCGTACAAAGAGGTGACCTAATGAAAACAGCAGCAATAATCTGCGAATATAACCCGTTCCA
>JAZKZL010000397.1:0-5047 GCA_045612645.1 Oscillospiraceae bacterium | reverse complement strand
GTCGCCGTGCCTTATGCGCTCCGCCGCCTGTTGAGAGGTCAGACCCTTATGCTTGCTGTGTTCCATGCTGCCGCCTTTCGCAGAAATTCCATCGGTTTATTGTGTAATATAGTATATACCAAGCCTGCGGATTTGTCAATATTGCACGTCTGAGAAATAAACTGGTCTTATCAAATTATCACAAACTGAACATTGTGGCATTACCAGCGTGCTGATATAATATACTTACTGACGCTGATATAATATACTTACTGACAAAGAAAGGAAACAGACATGAAGAACAACATCAGAACACTGTGCATGGCAGCGATGTTCGCAGCGCTGATATGCGTGGCAACCATAATCATACAGATACCCTCGCCGACAGGCGGATTTCTCAATTTCGGCGATTGCTTTATCCTTGTGGGCGCATGGATGCTCGGCCCGATATACGGCTTTGCCGCAGGCGCCATCGGTTCGTCAATGGCGGATATCATCACAGGCTATGCGGTGTATGCCCCCGCTACGTTTGTGATAAAGGGAGTGATCGCGGTGCTTGCCTCAGTGATATTCCGTGGCATGCAGACAAAAAAAAGCAGAAATAAGCTGCCCTGCCACATCGTAAGCGCCACCGCAGCGGAACTGTGGATGCTGCTGGGCTACTATACTTATGACGCACTTGTGATGGGCTATGGTTTCGCAGGCTCAGCAGCGTCTCTGCCGATGAATGCGGTGCAGGGCATTGTAGGAGCCACCGCAGCCTGCGCAGTTATCACCCTGCTTTCGAGAGTCAAGACGGAGAGGTAAATCTGAATTTGTAGGTGCAAGATAATTAATGTATCGGCGTAGGGGCGACCTTTGGTTGCCCGCCAAAACACGATCGTCATTAACGGGCGACCAAAGGTCGCCCCTACGGGAAATACGCATTTTAAAAGGTGATCGGTGGCAAACGGAATGGTTTTGCGCAGCAAAATCGCATTCCCCTAATGGAAATGCGAAATGGAGTTTGGGCCCGTGGAAGCAGCGTAGCTGCGTCACTGGTAAATTCCGATTTACCATGCCCTTTGCGGTGTAGCTTTGCCGCCGTTTAGACGAGATGTAGCCGCAAAGAAGGGGTCAAACCTACGGTTTACCCCTGTGACCCCTATCCCTTGGTTCCGCACACCGCTGCGCTGTGCGGTGATTTTTCAGTATAGGTTTATCGTGTCTGTTTGTTGCATTTGATTGATAGGCACTTCGTACCTCTCCTATCAATTCCGCGCTGCAAATTGCCTTATCTATCCGTAAGCGCCAGCCGCAGAGCTTGCAGCGTTGCTTGTAATTAATTCGTTGTGTCTCAAAACAACATTACAAATCGGGATATGACGGAAAAGGCTTCTCCCTCAAGGGGAAAGCTTAAACAAATCCCGATTTTTAAAAAATGTTTAAAAAATTTAAGATTTTCTTTAATATTCCGTTTTAAAATGATAAACGTAAGATAAATTCAAGGAGGCTGGATATGGCTGAGAACATCATTATACAGACCGAAAAACTGGAAAAGCAATACATGAAACAGAAAGCCGTAAGGAGTGCCGACGTCACCGTCACCGAGGGCATGATATGCGGACTTATAGGCCCCAACGGCGCGGGCAAGACCACCATCATGAAGATGCTGGGCGGTCTCGTTATCCCCACGGGAGGCAGCCTGAAGATCTTCGGCGGCACATCCGAGGAGGAGCTTGCAAAGGCACGCTCCCGAATGAGCTTCATCATCGAAACTCCCTATGCAAAGGAGAAGATGTCCGCCCGTGAGAACCTCGAAAAGCAGCGCATTCAGAAAGGTATCCCCGACAAAAAGCGTGTGGACGAGGTGCTGCAGCTTGTGGGACTCTCCGACACGGGAAAGAAACCTGTAAAGGCATTCTCCCTCGGCATGAGACAGCGACTCGGCATTGCAAACGCACTGCTCACAAAGCCTGAGGTGATGATACTGGACGAGCCGACAAACGGTCTCGACCCCGAGGGTATCGTGGAGATACGAGAGCTGCTGCTGAGATTAAACCGTGAGGAGCATATCACCATCGTTATCTCCTCCCACATTTTGAGCGAGCTTTCGCTGCTGTGCACCGACTACATCTTCATCAACCACGGTGAGATAAAGCAGGCGATATCCGCAGAGGGGCTGAAAAAGCTCTGCAAGGAGTATTACCTCATCGATACGGACAACAACTCCCTTGCAGCGGCAGTGCTTCAGGATAAGCTGGGCATCACCCAGTTCGATGTGGATAAGGACGGCAGCATACATCTCTACGAGCGCCTTGACGATATCCGCACCATCTCCAAAACACTGTTCGAAAGCGACATCATCCCCGTGCAGCTTTCACTCCACGAGGCAAACCTCGAGAAATACTATATGAACATGGTAGGTGAGCAGGATGTTTAATCTGATAAAGGCTCAGAATTACCAGCTCAAGCGTGATAATTTCATGATCTACATCATCCTGTTTTCGTTAGCGTATACAGCGCTTATAACATATTTCGGGATAGACGAGGGAATAAAGATGGGTGAAATGAACGGCGGTCTGTTCCTTGCATCAAACGGCGAGGCATACTCCTTTCTGTATCTGTTCCCTGTTCTCGGCTTCACTTCAAGGATATGCGGCTGGGATTTCAACGACAAGACCATAAACTACGAAGTGCTTGCAGGCCATAAGAGATCTGATATCTTCCTAAGCAGGCTGCTGGTATCATTCCTGTGGGTGTTCATCGGAGCGCTTGTGATGACCATCCTCCCCATCGGCGTCATCACCCTCATTTACGGCTGGGGCGTGAATATGTCCTTCGGCGCTGCACTGGCGAGATTTGCCCTGTGCTTTCTCGTGCTGCTGCGCATGACCTGCGGCTTCATCTGCATGACCTTCCTTGCACGCAACTGCTTCATCACGCTGATATTCGGCTATCTGCTGGCTGAGATAGAGATGATAGCCGCAATGATGGTGAACGAATTCTCAAAGACCATCGAGATAACCTGGCAGCTTGCAACAGGAAACCTGCTGGCGCTGATGGATTTCTCCAACTACGAGCTTGGCTATGTGGACGGCGAGGATGTGGTGCAGTTCATTACGGACATGGAGCCTTCCCTGCTTATAGGCACCATCGTGTGCTCTCTTGTGCTGAGCGCAGTGTACCTGTTGCTGGGATACACCGTATTCCGCAAGAGCGATATCCGCTGAAAGGAGCGTAGCAATGAAAAACATAATAAAAGCGCAGTTCTTTCAGCTTAAGCGTGACCGCCTGAGCTTCATCGTGGCATTCATAATGACAGCGGCGCTGCTTTATCTCGCATGGTTTGCCTGGATTGTTTGGGAGCATGAGTTCACCGCAGGCAGCTATTTCGTGGATAACCTCATGATGCAAGTTATGATAGCCATCATGCCGATGCTGATGCTGGTGGGACAGATGTGCTGCTGCGATTTCCCGGACAAGACCATCAACAGCGAGCTTATGGGCGGCCACAAGCGTATTGAATGCTACTTCGGCAGAGCGATTCCCTGCATACTGGTCAGCGTGCCGATGGCAATGCTGATGATCGCAATTCCCGTTATCTTCGCATACTTCCTCGGCGGCTGGGGCAGCGAGGTCACGGTCGGCGCCGTGGCAGGAAGATTCCTCCTTGTAGGAGTGGTGCTGCTGCGACTGGTGTGCGAGTACATAATGCTCTCATTCATCGTCAAGAATCACTATATCATGATGGCACTGGGATACATGGTGTTCGTGCTGCAGATGTCCCCGATATTTGACGGCATGGAGTCCCATGTCCTTGCGATAACCAACCTCAATATGCTGTTCCACATCGGCGGATGGTACACCTACGGCATAGAGGACAGCGTGAACTTCGTGTATGATCTCTCCATGGAGCCTATGCAGATATTCGGCACCGTGGCGGTATCGCTGATAGTTTCCGCCGTGACGCTTGTTATCGGCTATGTGTTCTTCAAGAACGACGATATGAACTGAGAAACGAGGCAGACAGATGATCAAATTAGACCTTATACTTGCGATGATCGAGATAGTCCTTGCGGTGGCGCTGTTCTTCCTCGCAGGCTATTTCGAGAAAGCAAAGAACACCAAATGGCGCATTGCTTATCTTGTGCCGCTGTTTGCGGCGGCGCTGCTGTGCGGTGCGGCAGGCTTCGATATCTGCATGCTGGGTGTGTATCTCGGCGGCGTTATCATGCTCATCGGCTTTTTCAGAGAGAGCGAAAGGCTGAGAAAGCTCTCCTGCATAGCGGCGGCGGTGGCAGTGGTGATATCCGTCCCCGTGTGCAATCTCTCAAAGGCGTACAGATCGGTGGACTATGTGGAGGATTTCAAGGACGGCTTCGACCTCATGAAGGAACGCTACGTCCTTTCCGAGCATAAGGACATCGACTGGGACGCGCTGTACGATGAGTATCTCCCCCTGTTCAGGGAAGTAAACAAGGAGCAGGACGAGGTGGCAAACTACATTGCGTGGCTGAAATTCACGGCGGAGTTCCATGACGGCCACATCGGCTATTCTCCCTCTGATAAGGAAACATACGAAAAGGCACTTGAACAGCTGACAGGCAACGACTACGGTCTTTCCCTTGTAACTCTCGCAGACGGCAGGACAGTTGCGGTGAATGTGGAGCAGGACAGCGCTGTCACAGCCGCAGGAATCACCGACGGCACCGTCATCACCGCATGGGACGGCATGAGCATAGACGAGGCTGCGGAGCTTTCTCCCGCATACGATCTCACGATACCCATGGCGGTGTATGAGAATCTGCTGTTCTATAAGCCGCTTTATGCGGCAGGCGTGGGCGGCGATACCGTCACAGTTTCCTTTATCGCAGAGGACGGCACCGAAAAGCAGGCAAAGCTTGAATCCCTCGGCAGCTATAACGAGCGCTTTGAGGAGACCGTTTCCGACCTCAACCGCGGCGTGGACGCAGGAAACCTCAAGTGGGCGGAGGTAAGCTCCGACGCAGTGTGCCTGCGCATCAAGGCAATGATGAGTACCACAAAGGAGGAGAACGACGGCGCCTACGATCCCATGAAGAACGGT
>JAZKZL010000396.1:0-3978 GCA_045612645.1 Oscillospiraceae bacterium | reverse complement strand
CAGTTCGGCGAGGGCGGTGCAGGCACATTTTCGGATGGAAAGCTCACCACCCGTATAGGAGATCCGCTGTGTTCTAGGGTGCTGGAAAAGCTGTGCGAATTCGGTGCACCCGAGGAGATACTCACAAAGGCAAAGCCGCATATCGGTACGGACAAGCTGCGTGCGGTGGTGAAGAATCTCCGAAACAAGATAATAGAATACGGCGGCGAGGTGCGTTTCTTATCGCCGCTTGAAGAACTGCAGCTGCAGAATGGGCGGATATCTTCTGTTACGGTGAATGGCGCAGAGGAGCGCTGCGGCGCACTGGTGCTGGCGGTGGGACATTCCGCGCACGATACCTTTTCCATGCTGCTGAGAAACGGCGTTGAGATGGTGCCTAAGCCCTTTTCTGTGGGCGCAAGGATAGAGCATCTGCAGAGTGATATAGACGCTGCTCTGTATGGCAGATATGCAGGGCACCCTGCGCTGCCGCCTGCGGAATATCAGCTTTCCTATCGTGAGGGTGAGCGTGGCGTATATACTTTTTGCATGTGTCCCGGCGGATATGTGGTGGCGTCGGCAAACTCTGACGGCACGATAGTTACCAACGGCATGAGCTATTTCGACCGAGCAGGGGAGAATGCTAACAGTGCAGTGCTGGTCTCTGTTACGCCTGAGGATTTCGGCAGCGAGCCGCTGGCGGGTGCGGAGTTCATCAGCCGCCTTGAGCAGCGTGCTTATGAGTTGGGCGGAGGTGGCGGCAAGGCTCCTGCGGCGCTTACAAGGGAGTTCATAGCAAGTGGAAATTCGTTCACTCTCGGCAGAGTGACTCCTACCTATCCGCTAGGTGTGCAGCAGGCAGACCTGCGGCAGCTTTTTCCGCAGCACATCAGCGATATCATGGCAAGGGGCATGACTTATTTTGACAGGCGCATAAAGGGCTTTTCCGACAGCGACAGCGTGCTGACAGCCATTGAAACACGAAGCTCCTCGCCTGTGCGCATACCTCGCTGCGAGGCAGGCTTTGCGGCGTGTGCGGATAATTTTTTTCCGTGCGGTGAGGGCGCAGGCTATGCAGGCGGAATAATGTCCGCAGCGGTGGATGGTATTCGTACTGCGGTGCGCATCATGGAAAAATACGCAAAATAAAGAAGGCGGCAAATGCCGCCTTTTTGTTATTTCCAGTAATCAACTTCGTGGGGGAGTCCTATATCCTTTGCGTGGAATACAGGCTCCTTGCCCTCCTTGCGCTGCTTTTCGTAGTCCTTCAGCGCTCTGAGAGCGTATTTTGCAAGAATGACGATGACAGGGATGTTTATCAGCGTCATGCCGCCCATCAGCACATCGGCGATATCCCACAGCAGACCTGCGCTCATGCCTGCGCCCAGCAGAATGACGAGGGATGCCACTATACGGTAGCCGAGCATGAATTTCTTTGACGGCTGCTTTCCGTAGATGTGGATGAGGCATTTGTCTACATAGAACAGGTTGCCGAGCAGTGTAGTGAAAGCGAACAGTATCATTGCAACGGTGATGAATATCGGACCAAAGCTGCCGAGAGTCTCGCTGAGAGCCGCTTGCACATAGGGTGCGCCTGAGAGCTTTTCGCTCGGCTCAACGCCTGAACACATGCACGTGAATGCCGTTGCACTGCATACGAGTATGGTGTCGATGAATACGGAAAGCACCTGCACCAGACCCTGCTTGGCAGGATGGCTTACCTCGGCGGAAGCGGATGCGTTGGGCGCAGAGCCTACGCCTGCCTCGTTGCTGAACAGTCCTCGTTTGATTCCGTACATCACGCAGGAGCCTCCAAAGCCGCCGAATATCGCCTGCAGGTCAAAAGCCTCGGTGAATATACGCGCGAAAACAGCGGGCAGGGTGGTGATGTTCATTACGATTATGATAAGCGATACAAGGATATATGCTACGCCCATTAAAGGAACAAGGAATGATGTTGCCTTGATGACTCTTGAACCGCCGCCGATAAGGCAGTAGAACACCGTAGCAGCAACTATGAGACCTATTATCCATGGCGTTATGCCTGTGTTGTAGAAACTGTAGGTCTGAAAGGTGGATTGCAGATTATAGGATGCCAGCATATTGAATCCGAAACCGTAGGTCAGTATCAGGAATACCGAGAAAACTATCGCGAGAGGTCGGCATTTCAGTGCTGTTTCGATATAATATGCAGGACCGCCGTAGCTGCCCTCGGGGCCTTTGCGCTTATATATCTGAGCGAGGGTGCTTTCGATGAATGCCGAGGCACTTCCGATTATAGCAATGACCCACATCCAGAATACCGAGCCGAATCCACCGAGACAAAGCGCAGTGGAAACTCCCACAATGTTTCCTGTGCCGACTCTTGAAGCGGTGGATACCATCAGAGCCTGGAAGGATGATACGCTCTTGCCATCGGAGGGCTTTTCCATCACTGCCTTTATCTGTTCGCCGAACAGGCGGAACGGAGCAAACTTCGTTCTTACAGTGAAATAAAGTCCCGCAGCGATAAGCAGGATGATTAGGATATAGCTGTACATCGCACCGCTAACAGCTGATACGGCGGAGGCAAATGCGTCCATAGCCTTTTCAAAAAAGCCTGCCGCTTCTGCGGATTCTAATGTTTCAATAGTTTCTTTCATGGGATGTCTCCTTGTGACAATAATTACTTTCTATTTTAGCAGAAAAAGACTGATATGTCAAATGTAAAACGCCCCGCTCTCCGAAAAGGGAGAAACGGAGCGTTGGTGGGCTTATTCAAAGGGATATCGTATGCCCCATTCTGCACGGAGCTTATCCATTATCCTCAGCACACGGAGTATTTCGGAGTGCGGCATCTGCGGGCATTCCGTCATTCCTGCGGTAATGGCGTCAGCTGCGGCACGCACCTGATATTCAAAGCCTGTTATCTGCGGTGGTGTTTCGTATTTTGTCACCGTGCCATCGTTGAGGTAAACGGTGATGCCCTCGCAGTTGTTGATGTTGTCAAATTCAATTCTGCCCTTATCGCCGTATATTATACCGCGGAGATCTGTAACGGAATTGAGATTGCTGTGCAGCATTGCGGTCTTTCCGTCGGCGAAGTTCATGATGATGGAGTTATTCGCATCCACGCCGTACTCGTTTTTGTTGCAGGAGGAGATGATCTCACGCACATCGTTTCCGAATGACATCAGCGCGAAATTAATGGTGTATACGCCGAGATCCAGCAGTGCGCCGCCTGCAAGCTCGGGTTTTATCAAGCGCTCTACATGGCTTATCTGATAGCCGAGATTTGCAGTGAGATAGGATGGCTCGCCGATAACGCCGCTTTCCAGTATCTCGTCCAGTCTGAAACGCATGGGGAGGTATCTCGTCCATATAGCTTCGCCTATGAACAGACCCTTGCTCTCTGCAAGCTCAATAAGCTCCTGCGCCTGCTTTGCGTTGGCGGTGAAAGGCTTTTCGCACAGCACGTTTCTGCCGCTGTTCAGGCAGAGCAGAGCGTCCTCGTAGTGGCGGGAGTGCGGTGTTGCCACATAGATGAGGTCAAGCGAGCTGTCTGCCGCAAGCTCCTCATAGCTGCCGTAAGCTGTGGGGATGCTGAATTCCTTTGCGAACTCCTCCGCTTTTTCAATGCTTCTTGAGCCGATAGCGGCAAGCTGCATATCCTCCATATTCTTGACGGTGTGCGCCATTTTACGGGCGATGCCGCCTGCACCGAGTATGCCTATCCTCATATCTTCTCCTTATTCATAAACGCTGCATATCTTTGCAGTAGCAGTTATACCGTTCTCACCGTTGATGAGTATCTCGCCCCAGTCTTCGGAAAGCACAGAGCCATCCCATTCCAGCGCAATGTCGAGATATTCCACACCGCCGCCGTTGCCTTTCCAGCTCCAGCCGAGGTATCCGATATCGTTCTCCTCGCAGTACTGCATTATGTAGCCCTCGTCCACATCACCGTCGGAGTGGTTGTAGCCGAACTCACCAACGATTATGCAAAGCTCCTGTTCGGTT
>JAZKZL010000395.1:0-3085 GCA_045612645.1 Oscillospiraceae bacterium | reverse complement strand
AATGACCTGCTGTGCAGACGATATTGCAGTTATCGGCATTCTCGTGAAATCTCCCGAGGGCAAGAAGTTCGAGAGCGGCGAGTGGGTAGAGGTATGCGGCAATGTGATCGCTGAAAAGCACGACGCTTATAAGGGACAGGGTCCTGTTATCGTAGCTGATACCATCGTTCTAACCGAAAAGGCTGAGAGCGAGCTTGTTTACTTCAATTGATAATGTATTGCGGCGAGTTCTCTTGCCGCAATGTTTTTAGGAGATACTATGAACGAAAAACTTTTCACTATCCGTCTTTCAGAAGAGGGCACAGCAGTAGAGATACTGGATCAGACCCTGCTGCCTAACACCATAAAATATCTCTCGATTACAAAGGCAGAGAATATATGGGAGGCTATATTCAAGCTCAGAGTGCGTGGCGCTCCCGCAATCGGTGTTTGTGCAGGATTTAGTATGTATGTGCTTGCACAGCAGATACCCGACGAGGACTACGACGTGTTCCTGTCTGAACTTGAAAGGGCAGGTGAATACCTTAATTCCTCTCGACCAACGGCAGTAAATCTCAGCTTTGCAGTAAAGAGGATGCTTGCTGTCGTGCATAACCACACAGGACTTGTGAAATCCGAGCTGCTGCCGCTGCTCCATGCTGAGTGCATGGCTATCTACCACGAGGACAGAGCCATGTGCCGCGCCATATCCGAAAACGGACTCAGCCTTGTAAAGAGCGGCGACGGCATACTCACTCATTGTAATGCGGGCGCACTTGCCGCTACCGAATACGGAACAGGTCTCGGCACATTACTTCTCGGCAAGGAATTGGGATATGAATTCAAGGTCTATTCCGATGAAACAAGACCTTTGCTGCAAGGTGCAAGACTCACATCATTTGAGCTTAACCACGCAGGAATTGACGTAACACTGATATGCGACAATGCAGCCTCTCTGCTTATGAAACAGGGAAAGATAAACGCCTGCTTTGTCGGCTGCGACAGAGTAGCGGCAAACGGCGACACGGCAAATAAAATAGGCACCCGCTCCGTGGCGATCAATGCAAAATATCACGGCATACCGTTTTATGTGTTCTGTCCCTCGTCTACTATTGATTTCAACTGTAAATCGGGCGATGAGATTGTCATCGAGGAGCGCAGCGGCGACGAGATAAAGACAATGTTCTTTGAAAATCCCGTTGCAGAGCCTGATGTAAAATGCTTTAATCCCGCTTTTGATTTGACAGATGCCGAGCTTATCACTGCCATAATCACCGAAAAGGGAATAGCTCGCTATCCCTATACCGAGAGCCTTGCAAAACTGTTTCTTTAAGCAACATGTCGTTGCTTGACTATATATGCGAAATAGATTATAATAATATCAGGATGGTGAACAAATGATAAAAGACGAACGCTTTGACGGCGGCAGACCCTTTGACTGGGGCAAGACCTCTGAGGATTATGCAAAATTCCGTGATATATATCCGCCTGCTTTTTATGCGAAGCTCATTTCGCTCGGTCTTTACGAGAAAAACACAAGCGTACTCGATATAGGCACAGGTACAGCTGTCCTGCCGAGAGCGCTGTATAACACAGGCGTACATTTCACGGGAACCGATCTCTCAGCCGAACAGATAGAGCAGGCTAAGCGTATCTGCTCAGAAAATGGTATGGCTATAGATCTCAGAGTAGGCGGTGCCGAGCAACAGCTGTTTCCCGATAACAGCTTTGATGCAGTAACAGCTTGCCAGTGCTATTGGTATTTCGATCATGCAAAGGCTGCTGAAACGCTCTATGCACAGCTAAAGCCGCAGGGCAGACTCGCATTTATCGTAATGAACTGGCTGCCTTTCGAGGATGATATAGCTGCCGCCAGCGAGGAAATGGTGCTGAAATACAATCCTACATGGAACGGCTGCGGTTTTACGCGTAGCCTTATTGAAGCACCGCAGGAGTATCTTTCGCATTTCACAGTAGAACGTCAGGAGCAGCTTGATCTGCGTGTACCGTTTACCCGTGAAAGCTGGCATGGCAGGATGAAAGCATGTAGGGGAGTGGGTGCAAGCCTTGACGCAGAGGCTCTTGCTGCCTTTGACAAGGAGCACTATGAAATGCTGCAACGATTCCCCGAAAGCTTTGAAATACTTCACTATGCTGCAATAACTATACTTAGATCAGATAAGGAGTAACCCATGAAACTCAGATTTTACAATGCAAAGATCATGCCGATGACCGATGACCGCATCATTGACGGCGAGCTTCACACAGACGGCGGCAAAATAACCTATGTGGGAGCGGCAAAAGAGGATAAAGGCAGCTTTGACCGTGAGATAGACCTCAGCGGCAAGCTCATCATCCCGGGATTCAAAAATGCGCACACCCACGGTGCTATGACATTTCTACGCTCCTTTGCGGATGATCTGCCCCTGAATGACTGGCTGTATAATCAGGTGTTCCCCCATGAGACAAAGCTGACCGAGGATGCCATCTATGTTTTCACACAGCTCGCAAACATGGAATATCTCACCAGTGGTATCACATCTTCTTTTGATATGTACTTCAAGCTGGACAGCTACGCTAAGGCTAACACAGATATGGGCTACAGAACAGTTCTCTGCGGATCTATCAACGATTTCGGCGGTACTGTCGAGGGCATTGAGGAGGAGTACAATAAGTTCAACTCCCTGCATGAGCTTGTATCTTATCAGCTCGGCTTCCACGCAGAGTACACCACAAAGCGTGAAACATTAGAGGGCATGGCGGCGCTCTCTCAGAAATATAAAGCGCCCATGTACACCCATAACAGCGAAACAAAAGCCGAAGTTGATGGCTGTATTGAGCGCTACGGCATGACTCCCACACAGCTTTTCGATAAGCTTGGAATGCTGGAATACGGCGGCGGTGGATTCCACTGTGTATGGTTTGACGAAAAGGATATGGAGATATATCGCGACAAGGGTCTGTGGATGGTGACAAATCCCTCCTCAAATCTGAAGCTTGCCAGCGGTATTGCTCCGATTTGCGATATGAAGCGCCACGGCATGAAGAATTTCGCCATCGGTACAGACGGTGCAGCCTCCAACAACTGCCTTGATATGTTCCGTGA
>JAZKZL010000394.1:0-5936 GCA_045612645.1 Oscillospiraceae bacterium | reverse complement strand
CTGGGCATTACGGTGCTTACCGAGGAGCAGTTTGTGAGGATGCTGGAAGAATGAAGTATGGAATAGCTAATACAAATGACATACCTGCACTGATTGAAATGCGTGTTCAATATCTGATTGAGGAGCATGGCAAGTTAGCTCAGGATGAATTAATTTTGATCACAAAAAATCTTCGTGATTATTTTCATAAGCATTTAAACAAAGATATATTGGTATTTGTTTGCAGAGATGTGGATACAATAGTAAGTTGTTGCTTTTTATGTATTACTGAAAAACCAGCTAATCTGGATTTCATTAATGGTAAAATCGGTACGATACTAAATGTATACACAAGACCTGCATATAGAAATATTGGTATTGCGGGAAGATTGCTTAATATGCTACTTGCTGAAGCTGCGAAAATTGGACTGGATTTTGTCGAGCTGAAAGCTACCGATTCAGGATATAAACTATATAAATCTCTTGGATTTGAAGATATTATATCAAAGTACCACAATATGAAATATGTCATTAACCCAAATAATAAATCCTGATATATTGTAAAAGGCTGTATGAAAATCTCATACAGCCTTTCGCTTATTCAAAATACCTTTCAAGATACTTACTGAACTCCGCAGGGTCAGCCTTGATCTTATTCTTTATCTTCTCTGCGCTGTCCTTGTCGCCTGTGTAGATGTTGAGATAATACTTCTGCTTTCCTGTGACGTTATCCTTGATGGAGATACCGATGGTGCAGGAGCCATTCTCGCTCTCTGCATAACGCACAGCATAGAGCTGATCCTTTTTCATGGCGTCACGGGTGTAGACCTTAACAGCCTCCTCGAACATCTTTTCACGGATGGACGCAGGCAGGAAGTCGCTTAACTCTCTCGCAGCGGAAACGCCGAGCTTTGTGTTGTCGTAGACAAGATCGTCGTCTATCTCCTCAACAGTGCAGAGACGTTCCTCAATTCCGTCAAGTGCCTCAGCAAGATCAAAGTAACTTACAGCCTGTTCCAGCGAGGTTATTTCCATAAGCTGCTGCTTAGAGAGCGGACAGCCGAGTGAATAAATAAGGTGGCATACCAGTATTCTTATCGAGTTGATATCATCAACTTTTATTCTGGGATTGGTTTTCATATATTTTCCCCCTGTGTTTTGTCTTTATATATTGGGATGCTCCATTAGTGCAGATACCAGTGCGATATTCATTGCCGCTTCGATGCAGGGAACTGCTCTGGGTACGACACAAGGATCATGTCTGCCCTTGATTATAAGCTCTGCTTCTGTGAGAGACTTGAAATCAACACTGTTCTGCGGTCTGGAAATGGATGGTGTGGGCTTGAATGCCGCTCTGAATATGATCGGCATGCCCGAACTAATTCCGCCGAGAATGCCACCGTGATTGTTTGTAGCTGTCTTTATCTCGCCGTTGTCTATCACGAATTCATCGTTGTTCTCGCTGCCGAAAAGCTGTGCGCACTCAAAGCCATTCCCGAATTCAATACCCTTTACAGCAGGAATTGCAAACACAAGTCGAGCAATGGTATTTTCAAGTCCATCCATCATAGGTGAGCCGATACCCGCAGGGAAACCTACAGCAGCGCACTCTATAATGCCGCCGACGCTGTCCTGAGCCATGCGAGCCTCATTGATCACTGCGCGCATTTCAGCTTCTGCTTGCTCCGAAACGGTAGGGAATATGCGTTTCTTGACTGCGTCAAGCTGAGCGGCATTTATTTTCATCGGGTCAAATCTGCTTTCGATGACATTCTTTATCGAAACGATATGCGCACCTGTTGTTATGCCCCTGTGTTCCAGTATCTGAGCGCATACAGCTCCTGCGAAAACAAGCGGAGCGGCTATTCTTCCCGAGAAGTGACCGCCGCCCCGAGGATCGTTTGCGCCTTTATAGCGTATATATCCCGTATGATCTGCATGGGCTGGTCTTGCGATATGAGAAATGTTTCCGTAATCACCTGAATGCTGATCGCTGTTCATGATAACTGCGCAGAGCGGAGTGCCTGTTGTCTTGCTGTTATACAGACCTGACAGTATCTCGGGGATATCCTTTTCATTGCGCATGGTGCTGGTACCGTCCTTTTTGGGAGCACGCCTTGCCATGAATTCGCCGATCTTGTTAAGATCTATCTCCTCGCCCGATGGCAGATTATCAAGAATAACACCGATGCCCTTGCCGTGTGACTCGCCAAACAGCGAAACGGAAATACCGCCGTTAAATAATGACGACATCGTATTCACCTCCAAGTGAACGGAAATCCTCAAAGAATGTTGGATAAGATTTAGCTACGCATTCTGCGTCAGTAATAATGAGCTTATCGGTACATCTCTGCGAAGCAATCGCAAGAGACATTGCAATTCGATGATCGTTGAAGCTGCTGCAGATACCGCCTGTAAGCTCTGTTACGCCTGTTATTTCAAGCTCATCGTCCACGATCGTAACATTTGCACCGAGTGAGTTCAGTACGGTTGATATGCTTTCAAGGCGGTCACTCTCCTTTATTCTCAGGCGTTTGCAGCCGCGGATGTGAGAAACGCCGTCTGCGAACGCTGCAAGAACGGTGAGAATCGGAACAAGATCGGGGATATCAGTCGCATCAACATCAAAGCCTGAGTAGTTGTCACCGATCTTTATCATTTTATCAATAATATCAAAAACAGCACGGTCACCCTGAACACTGTTCGTATTCACGCCTACCAGTTCCAGTTTACTGCCTATCTGATTCGCAACAGCGAAGAAAGCAGCCTGAGAGCAGTCGCCCTCCACGCTGTACTTTGTCGCCTTGTATTGCTGTATACCCTTAACGGAATAGTTTCCGTTAAATTCCAGTGTCTCCACTCCGAATTCCTTCATGCACTGCAGTGTGATATCAGCATAAGGCTTTGATTGCAGGGGAGATGTCATTACAATAGTGCTGCTGCCCTCAATAAGAGGCAGAGCAAAAAGAAGTCCCGTAATAAACTGTGATGAGATGTCTCCCGGTACCGAAAATACTCCCGAAGTCAGCTTGCCCTTGATGTGATACGGCATCGTATCGGAAAGGAATTCAACACCATGCTTTTTGAATTCGTCAAGATATGGTGTTATTGGTCTTGTGGGCAGCTTTCCGCAGCCTGTAAAGGTTGCTTCAACGCCGAGAGCAGCGGCTACAGGTATAAGGAATCTCAGTGTGGAGCCTGATTCACGGCAGTTGATGTCTGCCTTTGCGGGCGGGTTCTCGATACCTTTTACATATGTTACTCCGTTTTCGGTGCGGAATTGCGCACCGAGAGCCTCAAGAGCCTCGCAGGTAGCATCAATATCCTCACAGCCGAGCAGATGTGTTATCTCTGATTCGCCCTTTGAAAGAGCAGCACAAATAAGCGCTCTGTGTGAAATACTTTTGGAGGGCGGTATTCTTATCTTACCCGAAAGAGTTGACGGGGTTATTTCTAAATTCATATGTTCTCCTTATTCACGCCGAGAAAATCAGCGTATTCTTCTACAGACATTCTGATAACCGAGCTTTTTCCTATATCGGAACAGATAACGATATCGATTCCCTTAGAATTTCTCTTTTTATCGCCCAGTGAATATTTGAACAGCAGATCCATAGGTGCTTCGGTTGTGGTGGGAAGCCTATGATGGTTCAGAACTGCATCCAGCTTATCTGCTGTACCTTTCACACACATTCCCTTGCTTTCTGCAATGTGAGTGAATACGCTCATACCGATGGCAACTGCCGCACCGTGGGTTATGCCTCTGAAGTTGTGGTATTTCTCAATTGCATGACCGAGGGTATGACCGAAATTAAGCAGCATACGCTCGCCTGCTTCCCGCTCGTCATTTTCAACGACCTGCACTTTAATGGAAACGCACTCCTTGATAAGATCGGTGATCGTAAAATCCTTATCGCTGCAATTGAGTCTTTCTGTCATATCAAATACCTTAGGAGACTTTATCATGCCGTATTTGATGACCTCTGCCATGCCGTCAATGAAGAACATATCAGGCAGAGTGTTGAGAGAGTGTGCGTCGGCAACAACGAGAGATGGCTGATAGAATGCTCCTACAAGATTCTTTCCGCTGTTGATATTTACTGCGGTTTTTCCGCCGACTGAGCTATCTACCATTGCAAGCAGGGAAGTGGGAATCTGAATAAATTCAATTCCGCGCATATATGTGGCAGCGGCAAAGCCTGTAAGATCGCCTACAACGCCTCCGCCAAGGGCAATCAACATATCAGAACGGGTGAAACCGTTTTCGGCAAGGAAATCATAAAGCTTCAGCAGTGTATCGTGACATTTAGAGGATTCTCCGTGCGGAAACACAAATTTGACAGCTTTGATTCCTGCGTCATTCAGTGAACTCACAACGATATCCCCGTATTCCTTATCAACGTTATCATCAGTTACGATAGCAGCTCGGCGGGACTTGCATGCCTGGGTTATTGCCTTACCTATATCATTGTAATAATCATTGCATATTAAAATGTTATATTTCTTGCTGGCATTTACTGTTACAATTTCCATATACATCTCCTATATAGTATACATTGAAAATATACTTTATTTTAAAACATTTTGACGTAATTGTCAATATAGTATTCTGATATTCGTACAATTTAACAAAATATTTAATGGTTTAGCGTTATAAATCGCTAAATTTTTTCTGTAAACCACTTTACACCGATGAAATAAAGTGATATAATTAGGATAAAAGTCGTCATATAGGGAGGTTTTACTATGGGTATGACTATGACTCAGAAGATTCTTGCTAAACATGCAGGATTAGATCGTGTGACTGAGGGACAGCTTATCAAAGCTAAGCTTGATATGGTTTTGGGCAATGATATTACAAGTCCCGTTGCTATAAATGAATTTGAAAAGATCGGTTTTGACGGTATTTTTGATCGTTCAAAGATATCGCTGGTAATGGATCACTTCACGCCTAATAAGGATATAAAAGCGGCAAAGCAGTGTCAGCAGTGTCGCAATTTCGCTGACAAGTATGATATCGAGAACTATTTTGATGTGGGCGAAGTGGGCATAGAGCATGCGCTTCTTCCCGAAAAGGGACTTGTAGTGCCGTCTGACTGTGTTATCGGTGCTGATAGCCACACCTGCACTTATGGCGCTCTCGGAGCATTTTCAACAGGTGTAGGCTCCACCGATATGGCAGCAGGCATGGCTACCGGCGAGGCATGGTTCAAAGTGCCTTCTGCTATAAAATTCAACCTGACGGGGAAGCTAAATAAATGGGTATCTGGTAAGGACGTTATACTGCATATCATTGGTATGATCGGAGTTGACGGCGCACTTTATCAGTCCATGGAGTTTTCAGGCGATGGTCTTAAGAGCCTTTCTATGGATGATCGTCTCTGTATGGCTAATATGGCTATTGAAGCGGGTGCTAAGAACGGTATTTTCGAGGTTGACGATATTACTCTGGAATATGTAAAGGGCAGAACCGATCGCACTTTTGATGTTTACAAAGCAGACGAGGACGCTCATTACACAAGGGTTATCGACATTGATCTTTCGACTATACGCCCCACCGTTGCATTTCCCCATCTGCCTGAGAACACTAAGACCATCGACGAGGCCGAAAAACTTAATATCAAGATCGATCAGGTAGTCATCGGATCCTGTACAAACGGACGATATTCCGATCTTGAAGCCGCAGCGGCTGTTGTCAAGGGAAAGAAAGTAGCAAAGGGTGTTCGAGCTATAGTTATTCCTGCTACACAGCAGATATATCTTGATGCGCTTCGTAACGGACTGTTAGAGACTTTTGTTGAGGCGGGTATGGTTGTTTCCGCGCCTACCTGCGGCCCATGTCTTGGAGGACACATGGGTATACTTGCGCCTAATGAGCGTGCGGTATCAACTACAAACAGAAATTTCGTAGGACGAATGGGTGATACCACATCTGAGGTATATCTTGCCAGCCCCGC
>JAZKZL010000393.1:0-5250 GCA_045612645.1 Oscillospiraceae bacterium | reverse complement strand
GAGACCATCAAGGCAATGCGCAAGGACGTGCTTGCAAAGTGCTACGGCGGAGATATCACGCGAAAGAAAAAGCTGCTTGAAAAGCAGAAGGAAGGCAAAAAGCGCATGAGAGCCTTTGGTACTGTAGAGGTGCCGCAGGAGGCGTTTATGTCGGTGCTTAAATTAGAGGACGAATAACTCAGTGACGCACAGCAACGCTTTGCCTATGCTGTGCTTACACGGAGGCATGCGCCGTTTACATTTTCCCTTAAGAAAAATGGATTTTGCTTCGCAAAACCACTATGCATGCCAATTGTGAGCCTTTGTTCTTGTTAGGAGGTCTGCGGTAATGAAAGGATTATACATCCACATCCCGTTCTGCCGCAGGAAGTGCCTTTACTGCGATTTCTACTCCGTTGCTTTAGAGGACGGGCTTGCGCAGAGCTACACCGCCGCTGTTATCCGCAATATAAAGGCTTACGGCGGAGAGTTCGACAGCGTTTATTTCGGCGGAGGAACTCCGATACTTCTTGCACAATACCTCGGTGAGATGCTGAGGGCTGCGGATATCGCAGAGGGTGCGGAGATAACGGCGGAGGCTAATCCATGCGAGATGACGGACGAGGCTCTTGAAACGCTGCTGAAAGCGGGCGTGAACCGCATTTCCGTGGGCGTGCAGAGCCTTTGCGACAACGAGTTGCATTCGCTCGGCAGACGGCATGACAGCGACACGGCGGAAAAAGCGATACTCCGTGCGAAAGCGGCAGGCTTTGCGGATATTTCGGCTGACCTTATGCTGGGAGTTCCGCAGCAGACGGCGGAGAGCCTTTCTGAAACGCTCTCGCGCATGACGGCGCTGCCTGTGACGCATATTTCGGCGTACATGCTGAAAGTGGAGCAGAACACGCCTTTCGGACGGAACACCCCCATGCTCCCCGATGAGGACGAAACGGCGGATATGTACATTCAGACCGTGCAGGCTCTTGCAAAGCACGGATTTCATCAATACGAGATAAGCAACTTTGCAAAGGACGGCTGTGAATGCCGACATAATCTGAAATACTGGCACGCGGAGGAATATCTCGGCATAGGGCCTGCGGCACATTCGTTCCTTGACGGACGGCGTTTCGGTGTGGCGAGAGATCTTGACGCATTCCTTGCCGCCGAAAGGCAAGCGGAGCAGGTGACGGAGGAGGCTCCCGACCCTGTGGAGGAGCGCATAATGCTGGGTCTGCGGCTTTCCGAGGGCATTCCCGAAACGCTGTGGAGACCACGTGAATCGGCGCTGAAACGCATTCCAAAGCAGTATTACAGAATAGATAACGGCAGACTCTCCCTCACGGCGGAGGGCTTTCTGCTTTCAAACGAGATCATTTCCATCCTGCTTTCCGTCTGAGAAAAAGCACTCGGCGGCAAGCCTCATGCCTAACCTGAAACCCTCGCAGAAGAGAATGCGCTCTTGCTCGGCGGTGAGCTGCATGACAGAGTTTGCAAGCTCGTTCAGCAGATCATCGTGCTGCTTTCCCACAAGCTCGGATATCTCGAGAAAATTGCGGCAGTAATCCTTGTATGCAAGGCGGAAATCCGCATCGTTGTCGGGATTATGAGAGAAAGGCTGTATGCGCCCGTTGTAGAGATCGGTTATGGTGGGATACATGGGTGGTCTCCTTTTTTGTTTAGTTTTGTATATTATATCATACAATTGTACTATTGTATAGAGCTAATATAAACAAAATACAATTGTACCAGTGTATATTAATTTGTTTATTTGTCATTAAAAGCAGGTGAGCGTATGGATAGCAAGAATAAAAACAGTGCCGCTAAGATCAAGGCAAATAATAAGTACACCAGCGCTCATTACAAGCAGCTTAAAGTGTGTGTAAAGCCTGCCGATTTTGATTTCATCGACAGCTACGCAAAGGAGCATGGTATCTCCAAAGCACAGCTTATCGTCAAGGCTATACGCTACGTTGCGGATAACGATATCGATCTGAAGGACGATAAGGAATAACGTAGGGGCGAACATCGTTTGCCCGTTAGCAGACAGTATTTTATTCGGGCGAACGGTGTTCGCCCCTACACATATCATCACACGAAAGGAATATCATCATGGCGTACACAATTCCCGAAAACAAGCAGTTCATCCCCGCAGACAGCGGCGCATTCCAGTTCGTTGGCAGAATCGACTTTGACGATCCCAAGCGCCCTGTACTTATATGGCCTTATTCCTACATAGACACCGTGTTTACAGGCACATCCGTCGGCATGGTCATCAAGAACATCAAAATGCAGGAGCATACCTACATGGGCGCTCAGGTGGACGGCAGGATGGTGACTCTCGATCTCGGCGACGAGTGGGAGGACAAGCTGTGGATGCTTGCCGAGGATCTCGAGGATAAGGAGCATACCCTGCGCATTTACAAGCGAATGGCTGCCGCAAACTATGTGGAGTTTTCGGGTATCGTTATCGACGAGGGTGCAAGCGTGCGCAATCCCGAGCATAAGTACGATTACAAGCTGGAGGTCTACGGCGACAGCGTTACCGCAGGCGAGGTGACGGAGGCTCTCGGCTATGAGGGTCAGTGCGATCCTGCGCACCATAGTCAGTTCGACAACTCTCATTTCAGCTATGCGGCTATGCTCGCGAGAAAGCTGAACGCCGAGGCGCATATCATGGGTCAGGGCGGAATCGCTCTGCTGGACGGCACGGGTTATTTCTGCTCCGATCAGCTGACGGGAATGCTCAGCTGCTATGACAAACTGGAGTACAGCCCCTACAAGCCCCGCAAGGACTGGGATTTCAGCCGCTTTACGCCTGACGCGGTGATCATCGCCATCGGTCAGAACGATCACAATCCCGAGCCTGAGCGCATAAAGCAGCCCGAATACCGCCGTATGTGGAAGGATAACTACATCGGCATGCTGAACGCTCTGCGTGAGAAATATCCCGCAGCGAAGTTCGTGCTGATACTCACCGTGCTGGGTCATGATCCCACATGGGACGACGCTCTTGATGAGATCGTTGCGGAGGTGGATTCTCCCGATGTTACGCACTTCGTGTTCGAGCGCTGCGGCAAGGGTACGAACGGTCATCCCCGTGCAACGGAGCAGGAGGAGATGGCAGGCGAGCTTTACCGCTATTTCAGAGCTGAGCTTATGTGATTTGTATTGACAGAGCCTCTTCGGAGGCTCTTTTTTATTAATACAATTCACTAAGTTTATTGGGTAAATTTGTATAATTTTATGTTAATTTTTGGCATATTGTCGTTGACATCAGTTTCAATCGGTGGTATAATATAATGTGATTATCTAGGTAAATTTTCGTGAAAATCTCGTGAAAATTACACCGCATCTGAGAAATATTTATTCATCGGAGGTCAATTATGGCAACAATAAGTGTGCTTCTGCTTACTTCTGACATCGATTACAGCCATCGTCTGAGAAATTACATGGCATCACGTCATGCGGATATCAAGCTCTGCATCATCAGTGATCCTACACAGTTCGATACTGCACTCAATGCTAATGCCTGCTCTGTTGTGCTTATCGGCGCAGAGTTTGCAGACAATGAGTTGTATATTCCCGAGGGAACCGGAACTGCGCTTTTCACTGATAAGAATGTGGGCGATGAATACAAGGGCAGGCGTGCTTTCTGCAAATACAGTAGCGGCGAGGCTGTTTATAAATTCATTCTCGGTATCTATTCCGAGGTGTCCGGTTATTCCAAACGCTCTGAGGAGGGCTTGAGGACATACGCTTTCTTCGGTGCAGGAGGAGGTACCGGTTGTACCACGGTTTCAGCAGCCTTTGCAAGAAGGCTTGCTATGGTTGGTAAGAAGGTGGTATATCTCAGCCTTGATCGTTATTCTGATATGACTCAGTGGTTCGAGGGTGAGCGCGGAGGTGATCTTAGCGATCTTATCTTTGCTGTGGTATCTGCGCAGAAGAAGAATACCAATCTCGCTGCAAAGGCGGCGTCGTTGCTCAGCCGTGACCCTTCAGGCGTATATTATCTGATGGGCTGCAAGAATGCTTTCGATTACAGAGAGTTGGATAATGACCGCGTGAAGGCAATATTCACTGCTGTTTCCTCTGCAGATGCTTTTGATGCAATAGTGCTGGACGGCTCCTTCGGAAACGAACTTTACCGCACCCTTGCTGAAGATAAGGCTGACAGAATGTATGTAGTATCTGCAAATGATGTCTGCTCCAATGCAAAGCTGCGTCGTTTCATCGAGGATATCCGTATCTCCGATGCAAGGGCAAAGAACAGCAATAAGACATCCATCGGTGAAAAGCTCAGCATCGTGATGAATCATACTGCTGCCTTTGATGGCGCAGGCGGAACTTATGAGGGTGTGAAGCTGCTTGGCTGTGTTCCGAAATACAATGATACTACAAAGCACATCGTGGAGTCTGTCTCTCTGCTTGAACTGTGGCTCTCTGCAGTTCAGGGAAGATAAGCGAGCGAGGTAATTATATATGACTAAGGAAGAGATAGTAAGCTCCCTCAAAGCGGGTGCAAGGCAGTACGCCATCTATAGCGACTGTGATGACGATCAGCTCCGTGAATATATCGAGGGTGAGGTAGAGCGTGTAACTCAGAATGAATTCCTCACCATCACTGAGCGATACGATATGATTGAAGCTGTATTCAGTTCCATCCGTGGTCTGGGTCTGCTGGATGAGATCCTTTCCGATGAGAATGTGACGGAGATCATGATAAACGGTCCCGATGATGTGTTCATCGAGAAGAGCGGACGCCTGATTAAGCTGGACAAGGTATTTGAGAGCCGTGAAAAGCTGGAGGATATCGTGCAGAAGATCGTTGGTAAGGTAGGACGAGAGGTAAACCAGTCAAATCCTATCGTTGATACACGTCTGCTGGACGGCTCCCGTGTAAACGTGGTAATGCCGCCTATTGCACTGAACGGTCCTATAGTGACTATCCGTAAGTTCTCAAAGGATCCCATGACGTTCGAGAAGCTGATACGCTACGGCTCGGTTACTCCTCAGATAAGAGACCTGCTGAAAGAACTGGTGGAGGCTAAGTACAACATCTTCATCAGCGGAGGTACAGGTTCGGGTAAGACAACATTCCTGAATGCACTTTCGAACTTCATCCCTGCGGACGAGCGTGTTATCACCATTGAGGACTCCGCAGAGCTTCAGATCGTCGGTGTACCGAACCTTGTCCGTTTGGAGACAAGAAACGCAAACTCTGCTGGCAGTGGCGCTGTTACTATCCGTGATCTTATCAAGTCCGCACTG
>JAZKZL010000392.1:0-13622 GCA_045612645.1 Oscillospiraceae bacterium | reverse complement strand
AGACACCTCTCCCCTGCTTGCGCCGTTCATTTACGGCACACTGGAAAGTCTGCTGCTGCCTTTCGGTCTGCACCATATGCTGACTATTCCGATGAACTATACAAGTTTTGGCGGAAGCTATATCATTCAGACAGGAGCCTCCGCAGGAACAACCGTTTTTGGTCAGGATCCCCTGTGGCTTGCCTGGATCACAGATCTCATCAACTTCAGAAACGCAGGAAACACCGCTGCCTATGAGGCTCTTCTTACTTCGGTTACACCTGCACGTTTCAAAGTGGGACAGATGATCGGCGCAACAGGTCTTCTCCTCGGTATCGCACTTGCAATGTACCGCAGAGTGGATAAGGATAAACGCAGAGACTACCGTTCCATGTTCGTTTCAACGGCGTTGGCGGTATTCCTGACGGGCGTTACAGAGCCTATCGAGTTCATGTTCATGTTCTGCGCGCTACCGCTGTATATCGTTTATGCAGTACTTCAGGGCATAGCCTTTGCACTTTCGGATGTTATAGATCTCAGACTACACTCCTTTGGAAACCTTGAATTTCTGACCCGTGTGCCGATGTCAGTGCAGGCAGGTCTCACGGGAGATATCATCAATTTCCTGATATGCTGCGTTGTATTCCTTGCAATAGGTTACTTTGTTGCGTACTTCATGATAGGTAAATTCGGCTACGCAACGCCGGGACGTCTCGGAAACTACACTGCAGGCGGTGGTGACGATGACTCAACTCACGAAAAGCGGCTCACATCCTCCGATAGTCAGCCTGAGCGCATTATAGCGCTGCTCGGCGGCAGAGAGAACATCACACTGGTGGACGCATGCATGACAAGGCTGCGAGTAACGGTAAAAGACCCATCGCTTGTGGCAGATGCAGACAGTTGGAAAGCCGAAGGCGCCCTCGGTCTCGTAAAAAAAGGCGAGGGCATACAGGCGATATATGGGCCGAAAGCGGATATTCTGAAATCCGATATCAACGACATTCTGTAAAACAAAATAATTACGGCGGCTGTAAATTACCATATAGCCGCCGCATTATTTCTGTTATATATAACCTGAGGTCAGCAGCAAATGTGCTGCCCTATCTTTCCGTTTAGGATCACTCTCAACGATCCGCATCACTTCATTATATTCATTCTTAGCCATTTATAAGCGGCGTTCCAGTCACGGTGAGCATTGTCAAGTACAATCGTCTCCACAGGCAGACGAGAAAGCATACGAAGCTCCCTGCGCTGTCTTTCTTCAAGGCATGAGATATATCCCTCAAAGCCCTCGGTGGAAATACTCCTGCCGTAAGCGCCGTTAACATGATAATCGATAACGTCGTCAAGCCATCCCTCGCGCTCTGCGGCGGCTTTCTTCACGCACTCAGCTATATCGTCATTTCTGAGATATATCACCGTCGGTTTCAGAGGCAGAATAATCTCCGCTATCTGATGTATGTACTCGTATGATATACTCTCATCAAAACCGAAACGCATCATGGTCTCACACATCGGATTCTGCAGCAGCACGCAATTGAACACATATACCGTTTCAGCATCAATATTTTTGACAAAGCTACGCCATTTTTCGAGCATTACGGGTTTTTCCGCATCCCACGGGAGGAAGTCGTATATCTTGTGCTTTAGCAGCCTATCGAAAAGCTCTCCCGCAAAACGCGAAAGCGGCACAACTATACCATCTGCAATCGGCTCAGAGCAGACTCTTATAGCAAATTGCTCCTCTGTCGAAAACTCGGACATACTGCTATCGCTGACATATGCGTGAAACTCATAGTCCGCAGGATGATCTCCGCTGCCCTCATCCACGCAAATCACTCTGCCGCGTTCTTTCAGAAGTTCTGCAACGAATGCGGAGGTGGTGCTTTTACCAGAGCATGGAAGTCCCTCAATTATAAAAAGTCTGTTATTCATAAAAACCAACTAACTGTTCGATTGTGGGCAAAAACTCACAGCGCTTGTATTCCTTGCCATATGGATCACGCACAAGTATCTTGTGATCCACAAGCTCCCTGCGCAGCGTTACGGGATCGCCGTAGGTGTGCCACTCATCCAGCAGTGCGTTAATCTCCCTTTCATTGTATACCCTGCCGTATACTATCTTTTCTGACAGATACACCAGAATATGCAGCTTCATCTTCCTTTTAGCGGGCATTGATGTAAGCCTGCCCTCATTGTCAAGAAAGCTTTTCAATGCTATCATGCTCTCTCCGCAATGTGA
The DNA here is from genome assembly GCA_045612645.1 of Oscillospiraceae bacterium. Taxonomy (GTDB): domain Bacteria; phylum Bacillota; class Clostridia; order Oscillospirales; family Ruminococcaceae; genus CAG-115. Next base: position 11,398 of record JAZKZL010000392.1, on the reverse strand, counting down.
AACACGGCGATATATCCTTGCGGTATCACCGCAGTCCTCAACCGCATCGCAGAAATAATAGAATCCACACTTTTCATAAAAATCTGTGTGCGACGTGAGCAGATACAACGTATCACAGCCGAATGCGCTTAACTCGGCGCTGATATAATCCATAAGATACTTTGCCAGTCCCTGTCCGCGGTAATCCTCCTCGGTGAATACAGCGCAGATATTGGGTGCAAGATCCTTCCTGTTGTGGAAATCATTCTCGATAACTCCCATGCCGCACACTATCTTATCGCCATCGAGAATTACATACCACTGCACTCTGCCTGTTTTGTCAGCAATGCATTCCTGCATACTTTCAATATACGCATCAACAGGCACGCCCCATTTTTGATTGAACCATTCTGCGGCGGGAATCATCATCTCTGCATGATCACGTATTTTTATCAGTTTATAGTTACTGTTCATATATAAAACCTCATCACTGCGCCTTGCAGTCTGCCACATCATATTATCAAGCGCAAATTATCTACTGAAATGATACCACACCGTTTCAGTTCTGTCAAGCAGTTACTGTCACTTTGCCAGCCTTTTGAGTTCCTCCGCCATCTGCTTGATATCACGCACCATGAATCCTAGAGTCTCGATGCCTGCGCTGTTCTCCTGAATAGCAGCCGCCATGTGCTGTACTGCACCGCAGTTATTCTCAATATTGTCGCTGACCCTCTCCAGCTTGTTAGTGACCTCACTTCCCTTTGCGGTTACACTGCCGATGACTGCATTCATATCAGCTATATTTCTGGAGATCTCCGCATTTGAACGGCTTATCTGCTCTGCAGAAGCACGCACCTGCTGCATACTCTCCATACCCTCACGGGTAAGCTCAAAGTTCTTTTCCATGGATGCAACAGTTCCTTTGATATTTTCTGTCACCTGACCGATGATATCGCCTATCTCGGATGCAGCCTTTTTCGTCTGCTCAGAAAGGCTCTTGGTCTCTCCTGCAACTACAGAAAAGCCCTTGCCTGCCACACCTGCACGCGCCGCCTCGATAGACGCATTGATAGCGAGAATATTCGTCTGCATTGAAATATCCTCGATAACTTTGATTATCCTGATGATCTGCTCAGATTGCTCGGAAAGGCGGGAGATTATCGCCTTGCTCTCCTCTGTTCCCTTGCATATCTCGTCCATGCTGTTGCTTGCATGGGACATTTTTTCGTCATTATCCGCAGTAATTATATCAGCCTTTTCGGTTAGCGCTGCAATACTGCGGCTCATATCGGAAAGTGCGCCGAGATCCTCGGAAATGAGGCTCATATTATCCTCAACATTCTTTATATGATCAAAATTCGCTTCACTGTCACGCATTACATTTGCAGATTCATCTGCAATGCTGCGATTGGATTCTGCTTCAGCGGAGGATATCTTATCAAGCTCTGTTACAGTCTGGAGCAGCTTTCCCGATACCTCGAGAGACTTCTCGCGCATGATGCGCTGCTGCTCTGCGCCCATAAGGTCTCCGAGCATTGATGTGGTTCTCTTGCAGAGCATTGTGAATATGGCGGATATCGCAAACAGCACAAACGATCTGGGAATGATGCCATAGAACACGACATCTGCAATGCTGTTAAAATTGTGATCCACCACATGACCTGCGGTGAAGCAGGATATCTGTCCCATAGAAACACCGACAATAGTTGCAAGGGTAGCAATGACATTCAGCTTGCCCGAAAAATAAAGGCTTGCTATAGCGATGGGAAATACAAACAGCAGCACCGCATGCCATGAGAGATAGACAGATACCACCATGGTAAATATCGTTGAACACACTACTATTACATATTTTACCCAAGCGCCGTCACGCTTCATGAAATTGACGATGACAGTAGGCACAAGCAGCATGACTGCGCCCTTGATAAACGCCATTATCATCGTGCTCATATCAATGACGAATACGCCTATGATGTCCAGCACCAACACCAGTGCATAAACAAGCACCGTTATCCGCATTACCTTTGCAGCCGCCTTATTGGCACTTCTTTCGTTTTCTCTTAATAGCTCCATGATTCTGTCCTCCGTTTTTTATAATTTGCGGACGACATACCACAAAACCGCTCATTCTGCATAATGAATAGCTATGTGATTAAGCGCCCGCTTATTTACACATTCTTCATTTCCCTGCATACTTCTACACAAAACCCCCTGATTTTCTCTATGTTTACAACTCACTTTCGCCACTATATACATCTATAGTTTCAAATCTCATGTTTTACATCGTCTGTTTTATTATATCATGTAAAAACGCCCTTGTCAATACAAGGGCGAAAATTCATTTATTTTAGGTAATAATAGCAGAATCGTTTTCTCTGCCCGATCTTATAAACTCCAGCACGGAAACGAACGCGCTGCTCAACATATTCTGAACCTCATCCTGTCCGAAACGGCACATTCCTGAGGCAATAAGCGATCCAACGCCGTAAGTATATATCCAGGTATGCTTGAAAAGCAGCATTGAGTCAGGCTCATTAAGACCGTAATCACTGCGGATAGCCTCAACACAGCGCACTGCCACAACTCCGAGGTTTGCATAGATATCGTCAAAGGTCTCTGCTTCAGGCTTCTCTGTCATAAACAGAAGACGGTAGAGCTTCGGCTGTTCTGCGGCAAACATTATCATCTGCAGATACAGCTGCTTTACAACGGGCATATAAGCCTCAGCCTTCTTAGCATATTCACCGAATCTTGTCAAAGCTGCGGTACGCACCTCCGCGAACACCTCATCCATGCTATTGAAAACAGTAAATATAGGTCTTGCGGAGCTGCCAAGCTCTGCTCCGAGCGCTCTTGAAGTAAGCGCCTTCAAACCCTTATCAGCGGCGATCTTCAATGCTGCTTCAATTATCTCCTCACGGGTGAATTTCGGTTTTGGCGGCATAACACACCTCTTTCTGAAACATTTGTTTTACATCAACTATATTTTAGCAGAAGTTTCGCTTCTTGTCAAGAGGACATATTATCTTACTGCTTCAAGAGCCGCCTTAACATCCTCCAAAGTAAGCTCCATAAGCTCATCATCCGTGATATCTTCATCGGTGGAAAGCCTGTCAGCCTGATGGTTTATGGCATGCTCAAAAAGATTACGGATAGTTCTTGCGTTGCCGAAATGCTCATTACGGTTGAAGAACATCTCATCCAGCTCCTGCTTCAGCATGGGCGCGGATTCCTCTGAAAGCTTATAGCCATTGGTATCGCAATAGCGCTGCAAGATCTTCATAAGCTCCTCGCCCTCGTAATCGGGGAAATGGAAATACTTATTAAACCTGGAACGCAGACCGGGGTTGGATTCAATAAACTTATGCATGAGATCGTCATAGCCTGCTACGATCACCACGAGCTCGTCACGGTGATCCTCCATGGCTTTAAGGATGGTCTCGATCGCCTCCTTGCCGTAGCTGTCCTCCTTGTCGTTTGCGAGAGCATACGCCTCATCAATGAACAGCACACCGCCTATTGCCTGTGCGATTACCTCCTGCGTCTTGATAGCCGTCTGACCGAGATAGCCTGCAACAAGGCCGCTTCTGTCCGTCTCCACCAACTGACCCTTTGGCAGTATTCCCATAAGATGATACAGCTTTGCTATCATACGGGCAACTGTGGTCTTACCTGTACCGGGATTGCCTGTGAACACAAGATGATAGGATACTGTCGGCACCTTCATTCCACGCTCGGTGCGCAGCTTTGAAACACGAATGAAATTCAGAAGGCTCTTTACATCATCCTTTACCTTATCAAGACCGATAAGACCGTTAAGCTCCGCAAGGACGCTCTCTAATGTTTCTTTTTCTTCCTCGGCTTCCTTTACGGTTACGCCGACCTTTTCCTCTTTCTTTTCCTCCTCGGGCTTATCTGTACCTGCGCCCAGCTTTATCTCTTGAGAAAGCTTCAGCTTGCCCGAAAGCCAGCTGCCTGTTTCACCGCTTGGCTCGAACAGCTTTGGTGTATCCATATAACTTCTCTCATTACGCAGAGTCAGCATCTCACGCATCTTATCATAGCCTTCACCTGCAGGGATATTGCTGCTGTCACAGTAAGCGGAAAGCATATCACAGATATCCCACAGCACGGTTGCCTCGTTTATGGTAAAATCGCCGTTTGCAGCCGCCATCATTGCCATGAACACGCTGAGATAACGCACGGTCTCACGGCTGTTATCAGTGGCGTTTTCAGCATCATTTTCAACTATATCCTTAAAGAACTGAGGTACTTCAGTCTTTAATCCGCCGTTGCAGGCATTTTCAAGGGCTGCTCTCGCCTGCTGCTCGGTAAAAACCTCGCCGCTGACGGTAGTGAGAGCCTCTGCATAGCACTCGGCATAGGAGCGGTTTCCTGCCCATATTCTGAGTGAAACATCCTTCATCCAGTTTCGCAGCTCCGCAGTACGCTCATCCCCCAGCACGGACTTTATATATTCGGATATCTCCTCCATGGTGGACGCGATCTTTTCATTGTAATCGTTCATTTTATATCCCTCCGAATTTTAATATACACGCTGTTTAAATTATACTATCAAAGCAATGCCCTGTCAAGTGCAAACGATGCAAAAAAGAACGCCGCACCCTGAGATGCGGCATTCTGTAGCAACAAAATTATTTGTACTCCTCAATGATGGCTTGAACGAGAGGAGCAACCTCATTGACCTTCTGAGTCCAGGATTCCTCTGCGAAGGAGCAGTCGATCTGAGTCTGGCAGATGTGTTTCTTCATCTCAGCGCCGAAACCGAACAGATCCTCGATAACAAAGGAGAACTTCTCGGGATTCTTCATCTCTACCCAAAGATCGTAAAGCTCCTCATCCCATGTGATGCGCCACTTCTGCATACCCTCGTACTTACCTGCTGTGTAAGTGATCTTTGTGGGAGCGATGTGATCGGTTCTGATCTGCTCCTTGATAGCAGAATCTGTCTCATACAGGCGGTTGCACATGATGAAATCGATAGCGCCTGCCATGTTCTTAGCGCCCTTGGGAACCATAAATCCATAGCAGCTGGACGCCTGATAATAAGCGTCAGCCTGAGGATCTTTGGGATACGGAACGAAAGCAAAATCGGATACTGTATCGTGGATATCATTTTCCACGCCTGTGGGATTCTGGATGTTCTCTGTGGATGCGATGTATGTCCACTCAGGCTCCAGACCAAGGAACAGGATCTTATCGCTTACATTAGCAAACACCTGAGGAGATACCCAGTCACCATGAGGATGGTTTGTGGGATAAAGCAGACCGTTTCTGCCCATCTCTGCCATGAACTCAACAGCTCTTGTAACATCGGGGTGCTGCAGGTTGTTTACGATAGTGCCGTCAGGCAGCAGGTCTACAACGATAACACCTGTGGTGTTTACGAATGCATTTACGGTGTTATCAGTGCAGTAATATCCGATATGATCATCGGAGATATTGCAGAAATCCATCATCAGCTGGCGCCATGCATCCCATGTCCACTCGCCGTTGAGGTACATCTCATAGGGATCCTGCAGACCGTTATCTGCAATTGTCTTGCGGTTGTAATTCAGCGCATAGCTTGTAACGATTCTGTCAGGGAAATAGTAATGCTTTCCCTTATACTCGAATGCGTCGATAAGGTGTCTCATGTCAGCCCAGATGGGATCGTCAATATTCAGATGATCGTCCAGCGGCTCATACATATTCTTGCTTACGCCGAAGGGGAATGCTTCAAGCTCGTATGTAAGCAGATCGGGAGAGTCATCAGCAGCGATAAGTGTGGCGAGCTTGTCAAAATATCCATCGCCGAAGGATGCACTGATCCACTCGATCTTTCCGCCGTAAACCTCAGACTGGAAGATAGCGAGCTGCTCCTTTGTCTTCTGATCGGGAACAAGATCATAATAGCCGAGATACTTTACTGCGCCTGCATTGCCGCTGGGGGTGTAGGAGCTTGTATCAAGATCCTTGATCTCAGCATCGGTAGCGGCATTAGCGTCAGGGTCTGTGGTGGTGTTTGCGCCGTTGGTGGTAGAAGTCACTCCGGGACCTCCTGCTGTGGTACCTGCCTGAGATGTGGGAGCCTGTTCATCACAAGCTGTCATTCCCAGGATCATTGCCGCTGCGAGGCAGCAGCTAAGGACTTTTTTGATTCTGTTCATTTCAGTTCCTCCATTACAATTGCGTAATCGTTTACGCATCACAGATTCATTATACACCAATTATCAGATAAATGCAATAGGCAAATGCATTTTTAGCTAAATTAGTTTACATTTTTTTAAAATAGTATTGCCCCATAGACATTACGTCATGGGGCAAGTGATGATTATTGAATGTTATCACGCCAACACATCCATAATTGAGCTGTGCTGCTGCTTGCTCTGCTCTATCATTGCATTCTGTGCCTGCAGAAGTATCTGCTGCTTTGCAAGCTCAGCTGTCTCGGTGGCGATATCTGCGTCACGCAGCGTGGAATCTGCCTGTTCGAGATTCTCCACATAGGCAGTATTTCTGGAATGGGTATGGCGGGAGCGGTTCTCATTTGCACCTGAAAGGGCGCGCCAACGGGACAGATAATTCACCGCAGCATCTACCCTGTCCATTGCCTTTGCGGCACGGGGAGCAGTGGTAACGCCCGTGGTATTGATGCGCATAAGGTGATCATCCACCCTTGTTCTGAGATACCAGATATAGGTGTCCGTTCTTCTTCCTGTATGGATTCCGATCTCGCTGTCGCTCTCACGGCTCTCACTGCCGTAGAAGATATCATCAGCGGCATTTCCTACGAATTTATCGATATCATAATCGCCGTTTTCTATGGTGTAGAACATAAGGTGTCCATCCATATTCGTGCAGCGAACTATACTGTTCGTCTGCTCGTACTGGGAATTAAGATATTCATAAAGCTGATCGCAGGTGTAGGTGCCCTCGGGAATCGTAACGGAATATGTCGTTCCATCAAGATCATAGCTGAAAGTATCATTCTCACCTGCACGGATCATTATTCCGTCAGTGAGATCAGCCTTTCCGATGACCTTTGAGGGTGTGGGAGACTGTGTAGCCTCATAGAAAATGCGATATGCCGCGCTACCTCTTACTCCATCTATGATACATTCAAGATCATCCACTGTGCCGTCGTCAGGCACATTGAAACTAAGCACCAGCTTATCGCTGCTCTTGATGGCTGTATCAGGCTCAGGGAGACCCAGATCCGAAAGTCCGATGGTTGCCTTGAAGGTATCCTGCGGGAAGGGATCGCCGTTCTTGTCCGTCATCTTGTTGATAGCCTCTCTGCCCGCCGTCTGTATGGCTGCGGCAAGCTGTCTCGGCATATATTCGCCTGCGGGGATATTGAATTCCACCTTATAGGTCTCGCCATCATAGCGAAGATCGAAAATGAGCTGATCGTTAAGTGCGGGATAAATTATTACATTCTTGCCCGCCTTGAACTCATCCTCTGTTTCGGGAGAAAGATCGTTTCTTCCCACGATATAGGTAAGATAGGAGCCTGTGGAGGTTCCTGCCTTTTCGGTATGCCTTGTTATGCCCGAATAGCTTGCATTCTGGAACACCTTATCAAACAGACCGCCCTCGAAATTGGTGATGGTGCGCAGAGGTGTTATAGTAGCGCTGCGGATTCCTATATTGCCCGAGGCGTTTGTATAGACCTCCAACGAGTTTGCAGGAAGCGTCTGATTTATGCTGTCCTGAATAGCCTGAGCGAGCGTTGCGGCGGTATAGGTACCTTCCGCTACCTGAACATCAACCTGATAGGTGTTGCCATCCTGAACAAAATCAAAGGACATTTTATTGTTGTAGCTCTTTATATCTATGCTGCTGACAGCATTTTTACCGAGGATGTAGCAGGGAGATTCAACTCTCCGTGTGGATGTGGGAGAGCTTACATTCACCGCACGCTTGAAATACGGCGAGGTATTGGCGCTGTTCAGGGAAATGCCCTTGCCGAGACCCTTATCATTGGTTGTGATGATAAGATTAGTTCCATCATCCGTGATAGTGACATTTGCTGCAGCAAGACCATTTCGCAGCTGTGTGGTAAGATCCGCTCTGCCCGTTGCCCCCTTATATACGCCGTGGGTGATATCGAACTCATACAGAGTACCGTTTATCGTAAGGGCAACGTGATCGTTGCTGTCAGTGATCTCCACACCGTTACCACCAAAGATAGTGCCGTACTGATTATTGATAGCTTTTGCAGGATACTTGACGATATTTGTCGAAGTATCTACCTCTCCTCCGCCCGAGGTATTCGCCTTGCTGATATACTTATCAACTGCGGCTGTACCGCCGAGATTTGACAGCCTGTAGCCTGCACCGCCGTTCACGGTCTTGAATGTCAGACCCTTATTGCTGCCCGAGGATGCATAGCTTGCCGTTATCTTGCCGCTGAGATCAGGATCTGCAGCTATGGCGGAATTGATGGCATTAGTGAACTCCGTGGCATTGTTATAGGTGCCGTCGGGGATGGTTATTGTCAGTGTTTCGGTAACGGTGGTATCGGGATCGGTAGGATCGGGATGCGTATAATCCATGGTTATGGTGTTATCTGCCGATGTTACCGTTTTCGGGAAATGCGTATCGATACCCTCTGTACGGATGGAAGCAGGATTCTCCACGTTACCCGTTACGGGATTATAGTTCGGCGTGGAGGAGCTTATCACCTTCTTTGTGTAGCCTATCCTGCAGGTGCTGGCATCATCGATCGTGACATTTCCTGACTCCTTTAAAGGACCTGTGAATATCAGCGATTTACCGTCTCCGCCTACCTTCACTGTTGTTGCAGGTGTGCCGCCGTCTGCTGCGGAGATCTGCGCATTTATCTCTGCCGCAAGATCAGCGAGAGTTGTATAGGTCTTTTCTATCAGCCTGAGATCATAGGTGTGCTGGCCTGCCGTCATCACAAGATTATTATTGGTGCTGTTAATCTCATAAGGAATCTGAGAAAGCGCGTTCTTCACGGTAAGCGTTGCGGGAACATAGACAGTATTGTTTTCCACAACTGCACCTGAATTGGAGGCAAGGGAGCTTTTCGTTGCCTTATTGAGCAGCGTTCCCGTTACATTGGAGAACTTCGCCTCCGCGCCCGAATGATCTGATTTTATTATGATATCGCTGCCGCTGGAGGTAGCTGTCGCTCTGCCCTTGATCGCATCATTTATAAGCTTCATTGCCTGAGCAGAGGTAGAACCTTTGGGAATAACGATGGAATAAGACTCCGAGCCTTTATCATCCTCAAGATCGAACGAGAACGAAATATCTTTTTCAGACTTTCCCGGAACAGAGAACTGAGTAAGAACATCGTCAAGAGTGATCTTTGCGGGGGTTTTCTCTTTCAGCACGCCACCTACGATGCCCTCGGTCTGCTCATAGACCGTCGTTCCTGCAACAACATCCACATTGGCGCCCGAATAACGGATATATGTATCGCTCTTCTGAGGTGTGGAGGATTGTTCCTTCACCTCCTGCGTGCCTTTTACTGTGGAGCCTGCGGAAGAAGTTACATTTGCACGGGATGTTCCGGGAACGGTGCTTGATGAGGTCTGATATGCACTCTCCGAGCCGTTTGTTGTGGAGATATTATCATAATAACGTGCGCCTGCGATAAGCCTGTTGTACGCAGAGGAAGTAGTATCAACAGCTATGCGCTCGATGCAGCTGCTGTTGGGTCCCTCGGCATAAAGCTTGAGAGTATTGGAGGCATCAATACTGAACTGCAGTTTGTCCGCAATATCGGGATAGTTATTGTCCAAATAGTCGTTCATAGTCTCAACAAGCTCTGCGGTAGTTGAGTATGTCTTTTCGGGGATCACAACATCTATGCGGTGAACGGTCTTTTCCGCTGTGGGAGCCTCATTGTCATCGGACACGGTGACATCAAAGGACAGAGTATTCTCCGATGCAGGGATATACACAGATGGGCCAAGCGGCTTATATGCAGTGAATATCGCTCTGCTGTAGGTGGAAGATCCCTGTGCAGGAGTTACTTTATTCAGCGTAGCCGCGTCAAACAGATCATACACCATATAAGGGCTGGGAACATTGGAGGTGTTCAGCTTGACATCGCACTTGTTACCGAACTGATCGGAAGTGATATCAATTCCTCCCTTTGCATTGAGAGAAACAGTGAACGGCAGATCGGCAGCATCTATCTGCTGCTGAATGGTATCAATGAGATCTGTAGGAGATGCGTAGATCTTCCTTTCCTCCGTTGCATCAAGCAGATCTATTCTGAGAGTCTTACTCTTGGAGGAAGCATCGTCGCCGTAATATTTGAAATTCAGCACGAAATAATCGTTTCGTCCACGCTCTATGACAAGATCGTTCACGATACGCTTTGTGCCTGAAAGAACTGCCTGAGAATTATCGATAGAGCCGTATTTACAGATATCATAGATGGGAGAAGTGATTCCGTCCATCTTGATGAAGTTGCCCGAGAGACCCGTGATAGTTGATTCACTTGCAAGTCCTATAATGAGCTGTCCCTTGGCGTTCTCGGTCTTTACAGCCTCGATATCACCGGGAATGCCTGCCTGAGTGAGCTTCTGATTTATTGCATCCACAAGCTGTGTACGATTGTAATTACCTGCATCCAGCTTGATCGAGTACAATGTATCGTCAGTATTACCCACACGGAAAGCAATTGTATCATTCTGTCCTGCGATGATGGGCATGGTAACATTCTCATCACGGAAAACAGTAACGCCCAGCAGATATCCGTCTGAAGATCCGATAACGGTGTTATAGAAAAGCGAGGATGCACTGCCACTGAGATGATCCAGCGAGCCACCCTCCACCTGCATGGTGAACTGATTATCTGTATTCACGCCGATGATAAGCTCGGGAGCCTCATTGATAAGCTCCGAGTCGATCATATCGGCGATCTCCTCGGGAGAATAGCTGCCATGCGGTATAGTGACGGTGCATTCTTTCGCTACATCGTCAATTATATATCCGAGAGTCAGTGTATCGTTCTTGGCATTGATCCTGACAGTTTCACCGTGCTTTACATCGCCCTCCACCTTCTCATAGGCAGAAAGATGCTTTTCAAACAGCGGAACTCCGTTGAACTCTGCGTTATCTGTCATCTGATCAATCTCATCCAGCAGCTGTTGATACTCAAGATCCAGTGCTTCACGGTCCACTGCGTCATCATAAGTGCCATTCTCCGCCTGAACTGCGATCTCCTTCAGGCGCTGCAGGATATTGTGGATCTCCTGAGACGCGCCCTCGACGGTGCGCACAAATGAAATGCCATCGTCAACATTGCGCAGACCCTGTCTGAGTCCACGCTTGATGGAACGAAGCTTTTCAGACACAGCAAGACCTGCCGCATCATCTGCCGCACGATTTATTCTATAGCCTGTGGAAAGGCGTTCGGATGACTTCTTCA
>JAZKZL010000391.1:0-4500 GCA_045612645.1 Oscillospiraceae bacterium | reverse complement strand
GGGAAAAGATGCTCCACTGCGTTGTATGTTCTGCCGCTGGAGATCACGAACTTAATGCCCTTTTCATCCAGCCTGTCTATTACTTCATAAAAATCGGGAGGGAGCTGTTTGCTGTCATTCAGCAGAGTGCCGTCCATATCGCTGGCAATCAGTTTTATCATGTCTTTGTATTTTTCCTTTGTTCTTAATTCATAGGTTCCTTGCTGTAGGTGTACGACAGATCTGTGTTGTATAATGTCGTATCAAAGCGTTTTATTGCATCGTATATGTCAATGGCGAAATCCTCGGGGATCTCCTCGTTGTTGATGAAATTTTCCAGTGCGGATACAAAGCTCTTCTGAAGCATCATTTTATCCTTCAGCTGCACACGCATACGCACACGTTTGCCTGTGTCGGCGTTTTTAAGACTCATTATATCCTGATCCAGCAGGTGCATTATATAGGAAATGCTATCCGTGCTGTGCGGACCGAATACCAGCTGATGATATATCGCAGCCTTGCACAGCGCAGCCATATTGAATTCTTTCAGCAGCGTTTCGTGGACTGACATCAGTGTAAAGAGATACTCCTCAATGGAGGCATAGTTTTCCGAAAGACCCATGCACATGGTCAGGCAGTCAACGTTTGCGCGGGAGAATTTCAGTGCGGAATCCAGTGCGGTCTTAGTCCTGTTCATGGGACAGATATCTATAGGCACGGGGACAGCGTTTTTGGCATTGAAAACAAATTTTGCAGCGTCGTTCGGGGTCATATATTGGAAGCTGCCACGCATGCGTATCATTTCGATGCGGCTGGGCAGCTGCTGCTGAGCAAGAGCCACCATCTGCCGTGACAGCTTATTCACTGCGGGGAACTCCATAATAATAGGAGTGTTTTTTATTTTCAGGCGCTCCTTGAAGTCGTTGATAGTAACCAGCACATAGCTGAAGTCGAAAACCTCGGTAAGCTCTGCGAACATGGGATTTCCAAGGCGGAAGATGTAGTTCATGCATTCGGGTAGCTCGTTCATCTTCATTACCGTGCGGAAATCTATCTCGCAGTATTTCACACCTGTTTCAGCAAGCGCCTCGATATATTTATAGATATGCTCGGGTTTTGCGGTCTCGCATATCGGCAGCGTGCAGAGGCTGTTATCGGTAATTACGGTCTTCATCCTTATCCTTTCAATCCGCGGGACTGGCGATCCATATCCTCAACGACGATATCGAATATCTCGCCGAGGGTAGCACAGTATTCCAGCACCTTCCAGGGTTCGTTGGTGTGGTAATGTATCTTGATAAGCTCCTCATCGCCCACAGCAAGCAGGGAATCACCCTTGAAGTTTGCGATGATGTAGTCGTTGATAGCGTCCTCGTCAAGGTTTTCGCCCTCGATAAGAAGTTGAGTGTCGTATCTGAATTCAAGCATGGTGGTTCTCCTTTCAAGCCATCAGACATTAATATCAATCCTTATAATTATATCATAAATCAGGCTACTATTCAAGCGGAAACTATTGTATTTTGTGCCGATATTGACTAACTAACAGTTAAGTTTTTTATATAAACTTTATCATATGCGATGAAAACGGCTTGCATTTGCAAGTAAAAAGATGTACAATAGGATTGATAAACTGGAAGTTGTAGGCGCATTTTAAAAGGGGATCAGTGGCAAACGTAATGGTTTTGCGTAGCAAAATCGCATTCCCATTAGGGGAATGCGAAATGGAGTTTGCGCCCCCCGTAAGCCGAGCATCGCTCGGCTTCGCTGGCAAATTCTGATTTGTCATGCTGTTTTACGATGCCACAGATCAATTTCAAACAACGTTGCAAGCTCTGCGGCTGGCGCCTGCGGATAGATAAGGCAATTTGCAGCGCGGAATTGATAGGAGAGGTACGAAGTGCCTATCAATAAAATGATACAAACAGACACGATAAACCTATTCCTCCAATTGCGCCGCACAGCGCAGCGGTGTGCGGAACAAAGGGATAGGGGTCACAGGGGTAAACCGTAGGTTTGACCCCTTCTTTGCAGCTGCCTCTTGTCTAAACGGCGGCAAAGCCACACCGCAAAGGGCATAGTAAATCGGAATTTGTGGAGGTATTTATATGGTACTTTTGGTTGTTGATACACAAAAAGCAATTACAAACAGCAAGCTATATCGGTTTGATTTGTTGGAAGTTCGCATTAAGGAGCTGATAAATACAGCTCGCAATAATGAGATAGAAGTTATTTTTGTCAGACACGATGATGGAGTTGGCTGCGAACTGACAAAAGGAAATAGCGGCTTTGAAATATATGAGGGATTTCAGCCAGCTGCTGATGAAATTATCTTTGATAAATATGTAAACAGCTCTTTCAAAGACACAGGATTACTTGAGTATCTGCGAGGAAAGGAAGAAAATACAATTATTATTGTTGGATTGCAGACAGATTATTGTATCGACGCAACTATTAAAGCAGGATTTGAGTACGGCTTCAAAATGATAGTTCCTGCAAATACTAACAGTACGTTTGACAATCAGTATATGACGGCTGAACATACTTATTGTTATTACAACGAATTTATGTGGAACAAAAGGTATGCGGAATGTATTTCTTTTGAGGAAACACTTGAACTGATGACACGATAATTCCCGATTTAAAAATTAATTTAAAGGAACACAAAATGCAGAATTTTTATATTGTTATTGCAGGCGGCAGCGGCATTTATCTTACCGCCCAGCTTATCGCCTATGTTTTCTGGGGCAAGATATTCTTTGCCGATACAGGTGTGCTTTTTGAACAGCGCAGGAATAAATTCGAGTGGCAGATGGTGTTTCCGAAGAACCTTCTGCTGCTCGTGATATGCCTGTTCAGCTCGTCGATATTCGGGCTGCTGCTGGATTCGGTGGATATAGTCGGATGGATATCCCTGCCGCTTGGAGTTTTCGGAGGACTGGCGGTGAACTTCCTCATCAACGCGTTCATTGCACCGCTGCTTTATAAGGGCATGAAGCGTGGCTTGCCCACGGACGAGGAACTTTCGGGACTTTCGGGCATAGCCATGCAGCAGATACATCCCGAGGGATATGGTCAGATAGAGGTGAAGAACGGCGGCAGGGCATATTATTTCGACGCTCTCACCGCAAACGGACGCATAATCCGCCCGGGCGAGAAGATAGTGGTGCTGCACGCTGAGAACGGTCTGTGCTTCGTTGAGAGTGAGGCGCATCTGTGCGATGTGCTGTTCGATGAGGAACTTGACATGGATGAGCTTGAAAGGGATATCGAGGGTGAATAACAAAAGACCGCAGGCGTAAAAACCTGCGGTCTTATTATGTGTTGTAAGTATGATTACTTGTTCAGGCTTGCAACCAGATCTCTTGTATCGCGAGCGATCAGCAGCTCCTCGTTGGTGGGAACTACCCATACCTCAACCTTGGAGTCGGGAGCGGAGATCTTAGCGAGCTTGCCGCGCAGGCCCTCGTTTGCAGCGTCGTCCAGCTTGATGCCGAGTACTTCCATGTTGTGGCATACGTCAGCACGCAGATCGTCGGAGTTCTCGCCGATACCGCCTGTGAACAGAACAGCGTCCAGACCGTTCATAGCAGCTGCGTAGGAGCCGATGTACTTCTTGATCTCGTAGCGGAGCATCTCGCCTGCGAGGATAGCCTTCTTGTCGCCCTGTGCTGCGGCAGCGGTGATATCTCTGTTATCGCTGGAGATACCGGAAATGCCGAGGAAGCCGGACTTCTTGTTGAGGTAGTTGCTCATCTCTGTGGGAGTCATGCCCATCTTGTCAGCTACGAAAGTAACAGCGGAGGGGTCAACACAGCCGGAGCGTGTGCCCATGATAACGCCGTCCAGAGGAGTAAAGCCCATGGATGTATCAACGGACTTGCCGCCGTCAACAGCAGTGATGGAGGATCCGTTGCCGAGGTGGCAGGAAACGATCTTCAGATCCTTGATATCCTTGCCCATAGCCTCTGCGAGAGCCATGGAAACGAAACGGTGGGATGTGCCGTGGAAGCCGTACTTTCTAACGTGGTACTTCTCATAGCACTCATAAGGCATACCGAACATATAAGCCTTCTCGGGCATTGTCTGATGGAATGCTGTATCGAATACTACTACCTGAGGTGTAGTTGCGGGAATAACCTTCTTGCAAGCCCACAGAGCCAGTGCGTGGGGGTGGTTATGTACGGGAGCGAGCTCAGCCAGATCATCGATCTGCTGGATAACCTCGTCAGTAACGAGAGTGGTCTTATCGAAGATCTCTGCGCCCTGCACGATTCTGTGGCCTACTGCGGAGATCTCGTCCATGCTGTCGAGAACCTTGCCCTCGCCTGTGGTGAGTACCTCTACCAGCTTCTCAAAAGCCTCTGTATGTGTGGGGAATGTGCAGTCGATGTCGATAACTGCGCCTGTGTTTGCTGTGTGCTTGATGTGACCGTCGATACCGATACGGTCGCAGTTGCCCTTAGCGATAACGCTCTCATCCTCCATGTTGATGAGCTGATACTTCAGAGAGGAGCTGCCTGC
>JAZKZL010000390.1:0-1257 GCA_045612645.1 Oscillospiraceae bacterium | reverse complement strand
TAGAAAGCAGCGGAGAAGTCAGCCTCGGCAAGATACACAGGTTTTTGAGAGTGGCAGGACTCGGGAACGAGGAATAAAATGCGGCTGCGCCGCAATCCAGCCCGTATTAAAAATATCCACAATATAATCAATGCGCCGCAGTTCAACGTTTCGTAATGCTGCGGCGCTGTTGTTTAGTAGTTTGCGGAGGCGCAAAGGGTGTGGTAAATCGGGATTTGAAACGCAATAAAGCTCATGATAGATCTCGAAACGCTAGGGGCGGAAATTATCCGCCCCTTTGCAATTGTGCCAACCGTTATCTTCCTCGTCTCTGATAATCCGTCACGATATCTGCTTTCCACGCGGCGGAGAGCGGCTTACTGCATCTCACATCCGAGATAGCGCCTGCGATGGCGCAGAAATTCGTTGCGGTGCCTTGCTCATCACAGCAGTAGTCCACGGCTCTGTCGGCGGATATGCCTATGTTTTTCGCAGTGCTTATAGCGTCGATGTTCGCACCGAGGAACAGGAACTCCCAGCCGTGCTTTTCCTTTTGGCGCTCGATCATCTTCTTCACTTTTTCAGCGGAGTAGCGGTGGCTTGCGTTCTCCATGCCATCCGTTGTGATGATGAAGATGGTGTTCTCAGGGACATCCTCTTTCCTTGCGTACTTGTGGATGTTGCCGATGTGGTGAATGGCACCGCCTATGGCGTCAAGGAGCGCTGTGCAGCCGCTCGGGATATAGTCGCGCTCGGTCATGTCCTCCACGCTTGCTATGGGTATGCGGTCGTGCAGTACCTGACTCTCGTTATCGAACAGCACGGTGGAAACATACGCAGTGCCTTCCTCGCCGCGCTGTTTCTTCAGCATGGAGTTGAAACCGCCGATGGTGTCCCTCTCCAATCCGCTCATGGAGCCGCTCTTGTCAAGAATGAATACGATCTCTGTAATGTTGTTCTTCATAAAAATACCTCCTGAAAGCTGTGATCTGTTTTTCCTTACAACCATATTCTACAGCATTTTAAGGAGAGAATGGTCGCCCGTGAGGCGACAAACCGGAATTTGCCGGCGGCGCCGAGCGATGCTCGGCTTACGCGGGGCGCAAACTCCATTTCGCATTCCCCTAATGGGAATGGGATTTTGCTGTGCAAAACCATTCCGTTTGCCACTGATCCCCTTTTAAAATGAACCTACAAATTTCGATTTTATAATTTGCCGACAGGTCACCGCCTGTCGGTTTTTTCATTAAAAATTATGGGTGTAAATAAAAACAGAAA
>JAZKZL010000389.1:0-3302 GCA_045612645.1 Oscillospiraceae bacterium | reverse complement strand
ATTGATATTATTTTGTGTGACATTTTTGGTTGACGGTTTTATTGCTGACGGTTTTGTGTCCG
The DNA here is from genome assembly GCA_045612645.1 of Oscillospiraceae bacterium. Classification (GTDB taxonomy): domain Bacteria; phylum Bacillota; class Clostridia; order Oscillospirales; family Ruminococcaceae; genus CAG-115. Next base: position 3,240 of record JAZKZL010000389.1, on the reverse strand, counting down.
ACGGTATTTCCGTCGGTAACACTTCCGTCATCGGTTTTGTGTCCGACGGTATTTCATAAAAAAAGATACTTATATCATTAAATCGTCCTCGATCATTTTTCTGCTGGACTTTTTTCGCATAACCGTTCTTCTCTAATTCCGACACATAACGATATGCCGTTTTTTCACAAACTCCCACAAACTTAGCCATGCCGCGCATGGAGAATTTCCAGTCGTCGCTGAGGGAAAGCACCATCAGCATAAATCCCTTAGCCGCCAGCGAGATACGCTTATCTTTGATGAGCTTGTTGGATACGCAGGTGAAGTCCGAGTGGTGCGGGTCACGGTGGATGGTCATCATTGCGCCACCCCCTTACAGCTCATCACAGAGGAATGCGTTGTCGAGATAATCACGCAGTCGCTCCACGTTGATGAGTATCCTGCCCTCAGTGCGGATGGCGTTTATCCTCCCCTGCTGTGCAAGCTTGCGCACAAGGTACTTTGAGAGCCCGAACATCTGCGCCGCCTGCGCAACTGTCGCCATGGTGGGTGTTTTTCCGTTTTCGTTCATATTGTCCTCCTTACAGTTCAAAAGCATCGCAAAGGAGACCGTCCCCCTTTGTCTGAGGCAATTGTAGCACGAGGAGAACTGCAAAAATGTGCAGATTGAAATTTGTAGGTGCGATTTGTCGTGCCGTTTCGCAGCGCAACAAATCAATTTCAAACAACGCCGCAAGCTCTGCGGCTGGCGCTTACGTATAGATAAGTCAATCTGATTCTCGTAATTAACAGGAGAGTTACGAAGATGTATAGCAAACATGGGACAAACAGACACGATAAACCTGTAAATTAAATATCACCGCACAGCGCAGCGGTGTGCGGAATCAAATGGATAGGGGTCACAGGGGTAAACCGTAGGTTTGACCCTTTTTTTGCGGCTACATATCGTCTAAGTGGCGGCAAAGCTACACCGCAAAGGGCATGGTAAATCGAGATTTGAAAAAGCCTTCCCCTTGAGGGGAAGGCTTTCGCTCGTCAAATCGCTATCTATTGCTACCCAGCCTGTAACGGAAATCCTCGTAGCCGAAACGGGCAAGCAGCGTGAACGTGCCGTCTGCGGAGAGCTTCCATATATCGGGGAGCGGCATTCCGTTGAAGGTGTTGTTCTTGCAGGTGGAGTATATCGCCATGTCCTCAAAGACAAGACGGCTGCCCTCAGAAAGAGGAGTATCAAAGCTGTAATCCCCCACGATATCTCCCGCAAGGCAGGTGGGGCCGCCGAGACGATATGTGTGTGGCTTTTCCTTAGCCTCACCCGCAGCGTACAGTGGCGGACGGTACGGCATTTCGATCACATCGGGAGTATGGCAGGCAGCCGACATATCCAGTATCGCAATATCCGTGTCGCCATTCGTGAGCGTGTCCAGCACCTCCGTCAGCAGATATCCTGCGTTCAGCGCCACCGCCTCGCCCGGTTCGAGATACACCTGAACACCGTATGTATCCTGCACGTGGGTGATGAGCCGCTCCAGGCGCTCGATGTCGTAACCCTCACGGGTAATGTGGTGACCGCCGCCCATGTTCAGCCACTTCATTCGGCTGAGATATGCGCCGAATCTCTCCTCAAATGCGCCGAGAGTCACCTCCAGCGCATCGGAATCCTGCTCGCAGAGGGTGTGGAAATGCAGACCGACAAGAAGTCCGATAAGTTCCTCCGTCATCTGACTTTCCCACTGGGCGAGAGTCGTACCGAGACGGCTGCCCTTTGCACAGGGGTCATATATCTCGTGACCCTCCTGCGTGGAGCATTCGGGGTTTATGCGAAGTCCCACGGACTTCCCCGCAGCCTTTGCCGCAGCGCCGAATTTCTTCAGCTGCGAGGGCGAGTTGAACACGATGTGGTCGGCGTATTTCAGCAGCTCCGCGAACTCTCCCTCACGATATGCGGCGCAGAAAACATGGCACTCCTTATCGGGCATATATTCAGCGCCCAGCCTTGCCTCAAACAGACCGCTCGCCTCAGTTCCTGCAAGGAACGGCGCAAGTGTCGGATAGAGATCGTAATTTGAGAACGCTTTCTGTGCGAGGAGTATGCGGCAGCCTGTACGCTCCTGCACCGCTTTCAGCACCCTGCCGTTTTCGATGAGCCTAGCCTCATCGATGATATAACAGGGCGTGGGCAGATCTGCGGCGAGTATCCTTTCCTGTGATGTCATGTCAGTCCACCAGCACGGGAGCGTGGCTCTCGCGGTGAGGAAGTCCGTATTTATCAAGAGCCTCGATGTAGGGATCGGGATCGAACTCCTCCACGGTGTACACGCCTGCCTTGTTCCACTTGCCTGTCAGAAGCATGAGCGCTCCGCACATAGCGGGAACGCCTGTGGTGTAGGAGATCGCCTGAGACTCCACCTCGGCGTAGCATTCCTGATGATCGCAAACGTTGTAGATGTAGTAGGTCTTGTCCTTGCCGTCCTTTTTGCCTGTGAAGATGCAGCCGATGTTGGTCTTGCCCTTTGTTCTGGGGCCGAGGGACGCAGGATCGGGCAGCAGCGCTTTCAGGAACTGGATGGGAACTATCTCCTTACCCTCGTACATGATGGGCGCAGTGGAGAGCATTCCAACGTTTTCAAGGCACTTCATGTGGGTGAGATAGCTCTGTCCGAATGTCATGAAGAAACGGATGCGCTTTACATCGGGGATGTTCTTTGCAAGGGATTCGATCTCCTCGTGGTGGAGAAGATACATATCCTTCATGCCCACTTCCTCGAAGTCGTATTCGCGCTTGATGCTCATAGCAGGGATCTCCACCCACTTGCCGTTCTCCCAGTAGCTGCCGGGGGCGGATACCTCACGCAGGTTTATCTCGGGATTGAAGTTTGTGGCAAAGGGATAGCCGTGGTCGCCACCGTTGCAGTCGAGGATATCGATGGTATCGATGGTGTCGAACTCGTGCTTTTGTGCATAAGCGCAGTAAGCCTGAGTAACGCCGGGATCAAAGCCGCTGCCGAGCAGCGCAGTAAGACCTGCTTTCTCGAACTTCTCCTTGTACGCCCACTGCCATGTGTAGTCGAAATATGCGGAGAAGCCCTCCTCCTTGCAGCGCTTGTCGTAAACAGCACGCCACTCGGGATCGTCGATGTTCTCAGGCTCGTAGTTTGCGGTGTCCATGTAGTTCACGCCGCAGGCAAGGCAGGCGTCCATGATGGTGAGATCCTGATAAGGCAGGGCGATGTTCATGACAAGTTCGGGTTTGTAGCTGTT
>JAZKZL010000388.1:0-2208 GCA_045612645.1 Oscillospiraceae bacterium | reverse complement strand
TGATTTAGGGTTAGCGATCAGCGGACCAAAGTCAGTCATAGAGCCGATTCCGAGGAAGATCAGAGGAGGATAGATACCCAGCTTAACGCCGAGGTACAGCATATCCAGAAGTCCGCCCTCGTGGAGAACCTTACCGTAGTCAAGGCTTGCTTCCTTAACATAATTCACAACAACTCCGTTCGCAGTCTCGATGTACTCGGGAGCGAAGTAGGGATTTGTAGCAGGATTCCACAGATCGGGATGATAAAGACCTGTAACAGGCAGGTTTGTGAGCAGCATACCGAACGCGATGGGGAGCATCAGCAGAGGCTCGTACTGCTTTACAACAGCAAGATAGAACAGAACGAAGGAGATAAGGATCATTATAATGTTTCTCCATCCTCCGTCAACCATGAATCCCATAACACCGGACGAATCAACCAGTCCGACAAGGGTGTCAACAAATATTTCCATATACTATTATTTTCCTTTCTGTCCAGATCAGAACGGACGTGTATTTTCGCCGATACCGGCAAGGCTCCATGCAGAGCGAGTTCTGCTATCCTTGCGGCGGATGCTTCTGATCTCGTACTGTTTGCCGTCCTGCTCGGAATAAGCGGCAATTGCTGCACTGATAACAGCGATGATCTCGTCGTCATCTGTGTACTCATCATCAGCGTTCTCTTCAACCACGGGAGCTTTTGCTGCCTTCTTTGCGGCTTCAGCAGCCTTTGCAGCCTTTTCTGCTTCGAGCTTTGCAGCCTTCTTCTTATCCATGGACTTGAAGAACTGACCCATGCCCCAGAATATCAGAATGAGCAGGGCAAGAATCACAAATACCATGAGCAGACCTGTAAGAGTAATGATGCCAACCGAGCTCCAGTAATCGGGATCGGCAAGCTGCTGCTGTGCGATCGACTGCTCTTCAGAGCCTGCATAAGCCTGAAGTCTGTCGATAACTCCTACCTCTTCGGCAGCCGCTGAAGCAGCTGACAGAATGGAAAATGCTAAATTCATATTACGTCTCCTTTTAAATAGGAACTTTTTACTTCGTTTCAATACCGATACACAGCGCTCCTTGATACCTGACGGCACGCATTTACGCAATGCTTTTCCGATTTGAAACACATTACTTTAATTATAACAAATATTTCTGCAAATTTCAACAGGTTTTTGAGATTTTTTTGACGAACTTTAACCGAACTTTAACCACATTTTGTACAAAAGGGATATTTTAATAAAATCCGCCATCCACGCCGAGAACTTGTCCCGTAATAAAGCTATTTTCAGCAATCGACCTAACAGCCTTTGCAACCTCCTCTGCCCTGCCGAGACGCATCAGCGGAGTGCTTTCGGCAAGCTGCTGCAGTTCTTCCTCCAAAAGATGAGAGCTGTTCATAGGGCTGTCAATAACACCTGGGGCAATGCAGTTCACTGTTATGCCCGAGGCGCCAAGCTCTTTTGCAAGAGCTTTCGTCATACCGATCATTCCTGCCTTTGCAGCGGAATACGCCACCTCACATGAAGCGCCATGTACACCCCACACGGAGGAGATATTCACGATAGCGCCGCTTTTGCGGGATATCATGGACTTCACACATGCCTGAGTCATATTGAAGCAGCCTGTGAGGTTGACGGAGAGAACTCTGTTCCACTCATCCTGAGTCATATCAGTGAAAAGACCGATGTGAGATATCCCCGCATTATTGACGAGAATATCCACATGACCAAACTTTTTCAATATCTCCGAAGCTGCGGCATCCACCGAATTTCTGTCAGAGACATCCATCTGCACAGCAGTGCAATGGAGTTCGGCGCAAAGACTTTCCGCCTCTTCCTTACGGGAATTGTAGGTGATGATCACATCATCAGTTACAGCAAATTCGGCTGCTATCGCTTTTCCGATAGCCCCCGTGCCGCCTGTTACTACTACAACGCTCATTCCGCATTCACCTTTATCTCATCATTCTCAGCGGTGATGCTGAGCTTTGTAAGCTGCTTATCTACATTGTCAATGATAGTCTCTGCGATGACATCCTCGATATCACTGCGGATGACCTTACGGATATCACGTCCGCCGTATTTACCTCCGAATGCCTTCTTTGCCACTGCTGCGTATACATCATCAGTAATGGAGAACGCGATATTCTTCTCCTTAAGCGGATTTTCAAGCTCGGAGAGCATCAGCTTTGCTATCTTCGCATACGCGCCCTCGGTGAGAGGTGCGAA
>JAZKZL010000387.1:0-5666 GCA_045612645.1 Oscillospiraceae bacterium | reverse complement strand
AGCTCATCAAGCTTCAGGATAGTATCGTGGAGCGCATGGAAGTCGAAATGCGTGGTTATCATGTCGCTCTCGGTCTTATCGGCAGGATGCTGAACGGCGGTGAAGTCATATACCTCATAATCATTCGGCACAACTACCATGCCGCCCGGGTGCTGTGATGTGGTTCTCTTTACGCCTGTGCAGCCAACGGAAAGTCGCTCCATCTCGGCGTTGTTGAAGGTTATTCCACGCTCCTCGCAGTACTTCTTTACGAAACCATAAGCGGTCTTGTCCTGAACAGCGGAGATAGTTCCCGCTTTGAACACATGATCCTTACCGAAGAGTTCTTCAGTATATCTGTGTACCTTGCCCTGAACCTCGCCTGAGAAGTTGAGATCGATATCAGGCGCTTTATCTCCCTTGAAGCCGAGGAACGTCTCGAACGGGATATCATGTCCGTCACGGATCATATCAACATCACAATGCGGGCAGCTCTTAGGCGGCAGGTCAAAGCCCGAGCCTACGGAGCCGTCTGTCACGAACTCGTTCCAGCGGCACTTGGGACAGCGGTAATGCGGTGCGAGAGGATTTACCTCCGAGATACCGGACATTATCGCAACGAAAGAGGAGCCTACCGAGCCTCTGGAGCCTACCAGATAGCCGTTGTCCTCGGAATATTTTACGAGCTTCTGTGCGATCATGTAAAGCACGGAGAAGCCGTACTTGATGATAGCGTCAAGTTCTTTTTGCAGACGTGCTGAAACTATCTCGGGGATCTCGTTGTTGTAGCCGTACCAGTTCATTGCTCTTGTCCAGCAGAGATCCTGAAGCTCCTGCTCAGCACCCTCGATAGAGGGCGTATATGTTCCCTTTGGGATGGGGCGGATATCCTCATCCACCATATCAGCAATCATATTAGTGTTCCTGATGACTACCTCATGAGCCTTTTCCTTGCCGAGATACTCGAATTCGGCGAGCATCTCATCTGTTGTTCTGAAATAGAGCGGCGCCTGATTATCGGCATCCTTGAAGCCCTGACCTGCCTGCAGTATAGTTCTGAACAAAGCATCCTCGGGATTCTTGAAGTGAACGTCGCAGGTTGCAACGACAGGCTTGTTCAGCTTTTCACCGAGACGTACTATCTTCCTGTTAAGCTCACGCAGACCCTCGTCATCCTGCACCATGCCCTCACGCACAAGGAATGCGTTGTTGCCGATGGGCTGGATCTCCAGATAATCGTAGATGGATGCGATCTCCTCTATCTCCGATTCGGTCTTTCCATCAAGAATTGCACGGAAAAGCTCGCCAGCTTCACACGCAGAGCCGATAATAAGACCCTCTCTATGCTTCAGAAGCTCGGAAAGCGGCACTCGTGGCTTTCTGTGGAAGTAATTGAGGTTTGAATAAGAAACCAGCTTATAGAGATTTTTCAGACCCGCCTTGTTCTTCACAAGGATTATCATGTGATAGGTGGGAAGTTTCTTAATATCCACGTTTCCGAGGATACCGTTTAGATCTCCCAGCTTTTCGAGAGTTCTTCCCTTGCCTGCGTCAGCAATAAGACGCTGATAGATAAGAGAAAGCATCTTTGCATCATCTATTGCACGGTGGTGATTAAAGTTGCCCAGCTTATATTCCTTTGCAACGATATCCAGTTTGTGCTTTTTCAGATGAGGAAGCGCCGCACGGCAAAGAGCAAGCGTATCCACATAGCGGATGCTGTAGTCTATACCCTGACGCTCACACGCGAGACGGATGAATCCCGTATCGAAATCAGCGTTGTGCGCCACAAGCACTGCATCTCCCGCAAAAGCGATGAAATCCTCAAGCGCCTGCTTTTCAGAGGGTGCGTCCTTTACCATCTCATCGGTGATGCCTGTTATCTCAGTGATATTTGCAGGGATAGGCTTTTCGGGATTTACAAAGGTCTGGAATTCCTCCACGATCTCCATATTGCGCAGCTTGACCGCGCCTATCTCGGTGATACGCTCAGTTTCCTTGCTGAGACCTGTGGTCTCGATATCGAATATAATGATGTCATCGTTGACCGAGTAGTCGTTACAGCCGCTTACAAGCGCACCACTGTCGTTGACAAAATACGCTTCCATGCCGTAGATGACCTTCATTTCACCGCCGTCCTTGCGTATCTTTTCGACGGTATTCATAGCCTCGGGATAAGCCTGCACGTTGCCATGGTCAGTTATCGCAACAGCCTTATGTCCCCATGCGAACGCCTGCTTTACAAGCTCGCCTGCAGGAGTGAGAGCATCCATATCTGACATAGTGGTATGCATATGAAGCTCAACACGCTTTTCCTCTGCCTCATCCTTTTTGGGCTTCAGTTTCAGGGACGCAATGGAATACGGACGGATATTCAGCACCTTTGCAAATGTATCAAACTCAAACTTACCTGTGAGTATTATCGCCTTGCCCGATTTGATATTGCTCTTGATGGTGTCGCTGTTTTCGGACGGTGTGATTATCTTCAGAATCTGAGAGGATGTCTTGTCCGAAAAATAAGCAGTATAAATGAACGTGTTGCCGTCACGGGAGGTCTTTTCATCAGTCTTGAACACCTCGCCCCAGAGAGTCACCTCATCGCCCTCATTGAATGCTTCGGACATAGGAAGCGGCTCCTCGGAAATTCCCTTTCCGTAGAAAAGCTGCGCCTTACTGTCAAACTTCGGTGACTCAAACGGCAGAAGTATCTCCTTTGCCTCCGCAAGCACGGACGGCCGTCTACCACCGCCACCGCCGCTGCGCTGACCGCCATTACCGCCCTGATACTTGTTTTCATTAGCCGCAGGAGGTGGTGTGAGAGAAATAACAGGCACGGGTGCAGCAGCCTCATCGGCAAGCACTTGTTCGATATCAAGCTCCTCTGTACCTGTGAAAACCACACTGATAACAAGTCCGAAAAAGCCACGGACGTATTTTTCTATCTTCTTGTCTATCTCCATGCCGAGCAGAATATCCTTGCCGCCACGCTTTAAGGATATCTCGTATGTACTGCCGTCATCGGTGATATCGCAATCATCGAGATAACCGTTCACCGCCGCAATCTTAGCTTTCAGCAGCGAGATGATCTCGGTGATATAATCCGCAGAAAAAAGCGACTGATGGTATTTTGGGAATACAGATACCTCTGTTCCCTCCAGCACTTTTGTAAGCTGATCTCCGAGGGAAAGAAGCTCCTCGGCAGCCACAAGCTCATCCAACTCCAGATTCATCATCAGGGTGTTCTTCGACTCGGTATATACTATCTTCAGCACTTTGCCGTCAGCAACGGACGGCGCTAATGTCAGTGTATCAAAAAGCTCACTGAGTTTTGCAGACATTTATAACTTCCTTTCGGTCTTTATCGATTCTATCTCTTTTTTCAGTTCATTAAGCAAATCGCCTTCGGGAACTTTGCGAAGAATCTCTCCCTTGCGGAAGATAAGTCCCTCGCCATCGCCGCCCGCTATGCCGATATCGGCTTCTCTTGCCTCACCGGGACCGTTTACGGCGCATCCCATAACAGCGACCTTTATATCAAGTTCTACGCTGCGGCACATCTCCTCTACCTGCTGCGCAAGTCCGATAAGATCAATCTTCGTTCTTCCGCAGGTGGGGCAGGAAACGATCTCCACACCGCCGCCCATGCCGCAGGCTTTGAGGATATCCTTTGCAGCATATATCTCTCTGACAGGATCCGCTGTGAGAGAAACACGGATGGTATCGCCTATGCCATCGCACAGCAGCGAGCCGATACCCACAGCAGACTTGATGATTCCCATGCGCTCAGTGCCTGCCTCGGTCACTCCGAGATGCAGAGGATAATCAAACCGCTCTGCAAAGAGCCTGTATGCGCTAATCATAAGCCCTACATCCGAGGATTTGATGCTGACAACGATATCGTCAAAATTGAGATCTTCCAGTATGCGGATATGTCCTGCTGCGCTCTCAACGAGAGCCTCAGCGGTGGGTGATCCATATTTCTGCAGCAGCTCCTTTTCCAGCGAGCCACTGTTAACTCCGATCCTTATCGGAATACTGCGTTCTCTGCAGACATCCACCACTGCTCTCACCTTTTCGGGAGAGCCGATGTTTCCCGGATTGATGCGTACCTTATCGATACCTGCCTCAACCGCCGCGATAGCTATACGATGATCGAAATGGATATCAGCCACCAGCGGTATCTTCACAGCCGCCTTGATCGCAGGGATAAGGCGCACATCTTCAAGCGTGGGAACAGCCGCACGGACTATCTCACAGCCTGCATTTTCCAGTGCTTTTGCCTGAGCAACGCTGCCCTCCACATCAGAAGCAGGCACATTCAGCATGGACTGGATGTATATCTTTCCGCCGCCAAGCTTCAGACCTGCGACGTCTACTATCTTCTTACTCAAATTAACCTCCTGTAAACAGGCGTGCTATATCATTGAAAGTAACAACAAGCATCAGAAGCATCAGGAGTGCAAAGCCGATAAAATGCACCATTCCCTCGACTTCGGGCTTCATCGGCTTTCTGCGGATAAGCTCAATTACAAGAAACAGGAATCGGCAGCCATCCAGTGCAGGGATAGGCAGCAGATTGAACACTCCCACATTAATGGTAATAAGCGCTACGATGTTAAAGAACACAGAAGGATCATATTTAACGCTTTCTGCAACGACTCCGACAACTCCCACTGGTCCTGAAAGATCATTTATGCCGTATCTTCCGCGGAGCATATCAAACAGAGTCATTATGATAAGTCTGCCTGTGGAAACGGACTCCTTAAAGCTCTCGCTCACAATGTTGACGAAGTTCTTTTCCATAGGCTGAACGGTGAAATCGAAGTATATGGAGCTGCTTCCGTCCTCATAAACGGCAGAGGTGAACTCCACATCATTCAGAACGACCTTTTCGCCATTTCTCTCAACAGTGAAATCAAACACGAGGTTTCCATGTTCGTTCTTATCCACGCCGCTCTGCAGCTTGTAGATGATATCGCTGGAAGTAAACACGGAAAGTCCGTCTATCTTTGTTATCCTGTCGCCTACCATCAGCTGACTGCTGCTGACAGCCTGCTCTCTGAAACTGCTGACGGTGGTTGTGGCAATAGTCTCGGTAAGACCGAGAGAGATCATAACCACAAAAAAGCCGAGGACAAGATTCATTGCCGCACCTGCAACTATAACGATCATCCTCTGCCATACAGGTTTACGGTTGAAGGCACGGGGATTATCACTGGATGCGTCCTCGCCCTCCATCGAAACAGAGCCGCCGATGGGCAGCAGGCGGATAACATAAGCGGTTTCCTTGCCCTGCTTGCGGAAAATCACGGGACCCATACCGATGGCGAACTCATTCACCTGTATGCCGCACAGTTTAGCGGCGGTAAAGTGTCCAAGCTCATGAATGATGATGATAACACAGAATGCGAGAATTGCAATTATAATTGTCATTAAAGACCTCCGAATCTTGCTTTTACATATTCCTCGGCTGCCTGCTGAGTAGCTAGGATATCCTCAAGGGTGGGTTGTTCTATGAAAGAGATATTGACAAGAGCTTCGTTCACCGCCTCGCCGATATCAAGGAAACGTATCTTATCCTTCAGGAAAAGCGCCACAGCGGCTTCATTTGCGCTGTTTATAATACACGGCGCATTACCGTCCATTGTGATGGCTCTGCGTGCTGCGCTGAGACACGAGAAGGTCTC
>JAZKZL010000386.1:0-6459 GCA_045612645.1 Oscillospiraceae bacterium | reverse complement strand
ATCATCGAGAACACCCGCGACGAGGTTTCCGAGGAGCTGAAGGAGGTATATACTCCCAACATCCACACCATCGAGGAGATCTGCGATTTCCTCAAGACGCCTCTGGAAAAGAGCTGCAAGGCTGTAGTATATCAGAAGAATCATGATGACAGCTTTGTTGTTATCTTCATCCGCGGCGATCTCGATATCAACGAGACAAAGCTCACAAACTTCCTCGGCTGCGATGTTCATCCTGCTGTTATCACAGAGGAGTGCGGACTGAACGCAGGCTATATCGGCCCTGTTGGACTGCATATCAACGGCGACTACACCGTGCTGTATGATAAGTCCCTTGAAGGCACAAATAACCTCTCCTGCGGCGCAAACAAGGAAGAATATCACTTCACAGGTCTGGATATGTCCCGTGACGTTGCAGACGCAGAGTACCACGATTTCGCAAAGATCATCGACGGCGGTATCTGCCCCGAGTGCGGTCAGCATGAGATCACTATTTCCCGTGGTATTGAGGTGGGAAATATTTTCCAGCTCGGCACTAAGTACTCTAAGTCCATGGGCATGACCTACCTTGACAGCGAGGGCAACGCTCAGACTCCTATCATGGGCTGCTACGGTATCGGCGTTGGTCGTCTTGCTGCATCCGTTTGCGAGGCTCACCACGATGATTACGGACCCATCTGGCCTATGGCTATCGCTCCCTGGCAGGTACACATCTGCGCAGTAAGAGCAGATGACGCAGAGGTAAAGGCAAAGGCTGACGCACTTTACGAGGAGCTTCAGCGCCGCGGCGTTGAGGTCATCTATGATGACAGAGCTACTGTAAGCGCAGGCGTAATGTTCAGCGACGCAGACCTCCTTGGCTGCCCGCTGAGACTCATCGTAAGCCCCAGAAACCTGAAGGACAACGTTATCGAGATCTCCGCAAGAGACAAGAGCTTCAGCGAAAAGCTCGCTCCCGAGGCTGTTGCAGACAGAGTTCAGGAGCTTATCAAAGAGGCACTGAGCAAGTAATAACAGATTCTCCCCCATGCACTCTGGGGGAGATATTTGAATAAAGGAGTGAGACGAGAGTGAAGAAGGCGATATTCCTGTGCGTACTTTCGGCGGTGCTGATAACGGGCGGAATTGCAGCAGGCGCTGCAGACAGTGCAGATGAAACAGCAATGCAGCCTGAGGAAGAAAAATAGATGTCGCAAGCATCGACTGGTCACAGGTGGATGATATTGAGGCTTTTGCGGAAGAGCATGGGCTGACTTTTGAAATAGTCCCCGCTGTATACAATATCCCGAATACTGACGAAAGCTTCACCTTTGACTACGCAAAAGCGGAGCAACAGAGGAAAGAGCTTGAAGCACTACTTGACGAACTCGAAACAGGCGAGGTAATTACATATTATTTCGACACAGGTGAAATAGTTATTGAAAGCAGCCAAGGTGCATCAAGTGACAACAACACTTCTGCAAACGATGATATTGACATATCACAGATAGATGATATCGTAGCCTATGCCGAGGAGCACGGTCTAACGATTGATGTTGACTACGGCGACGAGGTAGTTGACTATAACGAGACTGTGGCTGCCGCCTACGACCCCGAGGAATTCGAGCGGGAAAGAGCTGAGATAAAAGCACTCCTTTCAGAGCTTGAAACAGGCGAAGTGATAACATATTATCCAGACACTGGCAGTATGATCATAGAATAACATCAAAGACCGCATTCATCCGAGTGCGGTCTTTTTGTATATCAGAGGAAAAACGTGCCATACTATCTGTAAAAAATCACCCGAAAGGAGAACATTATGGATATCAAAGGCACAAGAACGGAAGCTAATCTTATGTCCGCATTTGCAGGGGAGACTCAGGCACGCAGCAAGTACACATACTTTGCGCAGGCGGCACGAAACGAGGGTTTTGAGCAGATAGCGGCTATCTTTGAAGAGACCGCCGAAAACGAAAAGGCTCATGCATTTATGTGGTTCAAGCTGCTGGGAGGCTTAAGCAACACCACTGCGAATCTGCAGAACGCCGCCTCTGGCGAGCACTGGGAGTGGACGGATATGTATAAGAAGTTTGCCGAGGAGGCGGAGGAGGAAGGCTTCTCGGATATTGCACGGCAGTTTCGTCAGGTGGCGGAGATCGAGGAGTGGCACGAAAAGCGCTTTCTGCAGCTGCTCAGCAACACCGAGCTGCAGCAGGTGTTCGAGCGCACGGGCGAGATGATGTGGATATGCCGCAACTGCGGACATATCGTTATCGGCAAAAAGGCGCCCGAGAAGTGTCCTGTATGCTCTTATCCGAAGAGTTATTTTGAGATCAAGGCGGAGAATTATTGATGTAGTCACGCATAATCTGCAATTAAACTGCACCTACAAATTCCGATTTGCATATCATAAAGAATGGGCGGCAATATTGCCGCCCTTGTTTGTTCAATTAATCATCATCTTTCAAAAATTTATATGGTTGCACATCAAGAACATCCGCAATATCAAATAAAGTATCGAATGATATTGTACGATTGACATTTGGCGCTTCCACTGCTCCTATGAAAGCGGTGTTCTTACCTATTCTTTCTGCGAGCTGTTCTTGTGTAAGCCCTTTTAACTTGCGGTAATAGCTTATTTTTAGACCCATCACACGATAAAGATCATAATACTGCTCTTTCAATCTGCCACCTACTTTCTATTATTATTTTATCAGAATGTATTGACAAATTGAATTGTATATAATACAATGTTTATTGTATTATATACAATAATAGTTATTCAAAAAGCAAGGTGAAATCATGATGGAAAAACAAACCACCGCCACAGTTATCGGTCACAACGAATGCTATGATGTCGATACCGACCACCTGCTTGCCGAACTTATTCATTTGATAAACAGCGGCGTGACCACCTTTATCTCGGGTGGCACAGGCGGCTTTGACAAGCTCTGCGCCCGAATGATACACGATCTGAAAAAGACCTTTCCGCACATCCGCAGCTATATCATCATCCCCTACCTGGATCAGAAGATATTCGAGCCATCCTATTTTGACGGCAGCGAGTTTCCCGAGTGCCTTGAAACAGTGCCGTATCGCTTTCGTATCTCCCGCCGCAACCGCTGGATGGCGGATAACTCGGCATACGCGGTGTGTTATGTCACTCACAGCTACGGCGGAGCGGCACAGACCTACAGATACGCCAAAAATCACTCCGTACAAATTATAGACATAAAGAAAAGACAACAGCGATAAAACTGTTGTCTTTTTTGTTATAGAAATTCCGCTATCCGACTGTACTGCTCCAGCATTTCAGTCTCGCTTATCGTGCGGTTGGCAGGACTTGTGGAGGGCAGACATATCTCGGTATGCGGGTCATCTGAGAAATACCGCTGATACAGTTCGTGCGCCTTTTTGCCTGTGGTGAACACCGCCTTTATATTCGCCGCCCTAAATATGCGCGAAAGATCATTAGGCTTTGCGTTTCTTATCGAGTTGTCCGACGCGCCCTCTATCTCGCAGCTTTCCAGCACGTCCCATAGGGCGATCCCGTGAGCAAGGCACAGCTGCCTGCGCCCCTCAATATCGCTCGGGATATTCTCGCCGAGCATGCCGCACAGCATGCGCCAAAAGCGATTCTGCGGGTGCATATAGTAGAAACCCTGTTCCCTTGATTTCGGCGAGGGTATCGTGCCGAGTATCAGCACCCTTGAGCGCTCGTCAAAAACAGGCGGAAATTCGTGGGAAACACGCTTATCAGAACTCATAATCGCAGCTTGCGGATTCTGTTCTTATGCTCTTGCAGAAATCAGATACCGCAACGTGCAGGGGATTTGTGGAGTATGCCTTCAGCGCCTCCATGCTCTCGAATTCGGAAACGAGAACTGCGTCATAGCTCCTTTCGGAGGGATTGATGTTGATGCCGACCTCCATTGCCTTTATCTCGGGTATCTGACCCTTCAGCGCAAGAAGTCTGTCACGGAAGAGCAGCATATTATCCTGCTCGCCCTCTTTGAATCTCCACATTACAATGTGCTTTACCATGTTTTTGTCCTCCTTATTATGCTGCCTCTGCGGTGTCTGCCGCAGGAACGTATGTGCCGTTCTGAATTGCTGTCATGCGCTCTCCCGCGAGCTTTACGCAGGCATACTGGGGAACGCCGTCGCCGTTAAGCAGATCACGGTCTGTCCATGCGAGGACGCCGTTCCAGCCATTGCCGTATGCCCATTCATAGCATTCCTCAATGGGCTTTATATTGCGCAGAGCCTTGATTCCTGTATGAGAGCATTCACCCACAACGCAGGGCTTTGACATATCGATACCGAACTCCTCGGCGGTGAGCAGGAATGGGCAGTTGAACCATGTTGCCTGCCAGTCGTAATAGTGAGTGGACCAGAAATCCACATAGGCATTCTCGTTGTCGTAGCGGCTGCGGAGGAACTCATCCGAGCCATAGTTGCCCTCGTACTTTTCAGAGTTGTACTTGATGATCGCAAAGCCGATAGTAACAAGCATATCATCGGTGTTTTCGTGGATAGCGGCGCAGGCTCTTGCGAAGTAATCGCCGATATTCTCCCATGCGATCTGTCCGCATTCGGCATTTTCAAACACCCAGTCAGGCTCGTTGATGAGATCGATGCTCCACACATAGTCGTTGCTGTCGTAGCGCTGACAGAACGGGATGACGTAGTTGTTGATATAGCTGTCGATAGCATCGGTGTTCTGTATCATGGCTCTCCAGCGCTGGTGGTTCTTGTTGGAGTCCTTGAAGTGATCGAAGGATATGAGCGTTGCCATGACATATATCTCATTTTCCGCAGCCAACGAGAACAGTGAATCGAGATCCTGCCAGTGCTTATCGGTCGCGCCCGAAACAAAGCCGTTTTCATCAATGTTTATTCCCACATCGCCGCTGCAGGTGATCCAGATGCGGCAGGAATTGAAGCCGTCCTCGTGCATCATTGCAAATACCTGACTCCAGTATTCGGGGTTATAGCCGCCACCGAAATCGTTCCACTTCTGCCAGGGAGCGTTCATGCCTGTGAGCCATACCTCCTCGCCGTCCAGCTTGAAGGTGTTGTCCTCTATGTAGATGTTAACGCCATCGTACTTAGCGGTTTCAGGCTGTGTATCGGACTGAACATTTGAAGAGGTCGCTTCGTTTGTGGGCGCCGGAACCTCCAACGGATCGTTTGTGGTGTTGCAGCCTGTCAGCAGCAGGCAGGACGCCAGCAGGGTGCAGAGTGTTTTACGGATGTTTTTCATGATTCCTCCTGTATTAAGTAATGAAAGTAACAGATCCTTGCTATCAAAATCGCCGCACTAATTTTCAGTGCGGCGTTGTTTACAGAGCTATGTACTGCCCCTCGGTGATTATCGGAGCGATATCGAGGGTGAAATCCGAGCCGTGCTTCATGCCCTTGCGCTGCAGATGAGTGCAGGTGGCGGAGAAAGCGGTGTTCGGAGTATTGTTCTCGCGGCTGAGATGCCCGAGGATGAGCCGTGTAGTTCCGCTGTTCACAAGCTTTTCCGCAAATTGAGCGGCATCGGCGTTGGAAAGATGTCCGTTTTCGGAGGCTATCCTGCGTTTCAGCGCCGGGGAGTAGTTGGTGTTTCGGCGGAGCATATCGGGATCGTAGTTGGATTCAAGAAGCACTGCGTTGCAGCCGAGCAGATTATTTTCCACTTCCTCTGTTATCGTACCGATATCCGTGCATACGGCGATCTTGATATCGTTGTATTGCACCACATATCCCACACTTTCGGGAGTATCGTGCGGTGTATGGAAAGCGGTCACCTCAAATTCGGCACTCTTGTAGCCCTCCTTGAAGATATCGTAGATGCGGATATTCTCAGGCAGCGGATTTTTGCTGTTGGACATCAGAGCTTCGATGGTGCCTGCGCTTGCAAATATCGGTATCTTACAATGCTTTGCGAGAACGTTCAGACCCTTTACATGGTCAATATGCTCATGGGTAATGAATATAGCTTCGATATGGTTCATCTCGGTATCGATAAGGCTGAGGGAGTTCTTCAGCGCTGCAAAGGAGCAGCCGTCGTCTATCAGGATACCGTGACCCTTTGTGCCGATAAATGTGCAGTTAGCGGTGCTGGAGCTGCATATCGGGTATATGCGTGCCATTAAAGAGCCTTTCTCAGTGCCTTTTCCGCTTCTGCGGGGTCAGGCTCATCAACTTTTCGTATATCGGCACCGAGACCACGGAGCTTCTGCTCCATATTCTCGTAGCCGCGCTCAACGTGGTAGATATCGTAAATTTCGGTGATTCCCTCTGCGCTGAGTGCCGCAACGATAAGCGCTGCACCTGCACGAAGATCTGTTGCCTTAACGGGAGCGCCCTTCAGACTGTCAACGCCCTCGATGACAGCAACTCTGCCCTCAACGGAGATGTTTGCGCCCATTCTGCGCAGCTCATCCACATAGCGGAAGCGGTTGTCCCACACGCCCTCAGTGATGACGCTGG
>JAZKZL010000385.1:0-6499 GCA_045612645.1 Oscillospiraceae bacterium | reverse complement strand
AGCTTAGTACGTACTACGCCGTACTTATAGCCGCGAGCTTCGATAACGTCACCCCCGCCAACGTACACACCGATGTGACCGCTCATCCATACGACAAGTCCCGGCTCGTCGGGCATGTCCTTGATAGACCAAGTCTCGTCACACAGCTTGATCATGCCGTTGGCAGAGGTGTCAGGGCAACCATTGGACTTATAGCGGTTGGAGGTGCTGCCGTTATCAGTCCAGAAGAAGCCCTTGATAAGTCCTACGCAGTCGCAGACCATACGCTTTTCCTTTATGTGCTTGCGATAGGTTGCCATGCGAGATGAGGTGTAATGAGAGGGATACTGCTTAGTTTTGCGCTGAAGTAGATCCTCGGTTGCGTCGTACCAGCAGGTGCCGTACCAGTATTTTGCACCCTGTTTTTCAGCCGCTTCGCACCATGCGACCAGCTGCATGTTATTGAGCATATAATCACGTCCTTCCGATGGGAATTATATTAGTTTTTCGCGCGTGCGTGGAATCCCGCGAACGCAAAAAGACCGCCCATTTCTGAGCGGTCTTGGTCGTTAGTTACTCGTTGTCTTTTTCAGCCTTCCAGCCATCGACAGTGCTCTGTGCCTGTTCTTCAGTCCTGCCGCCGTATTTCATACGCGCAGCGACTGCTTCGTCGTAGGTAAGTTCGCCGTCCATGTAGGCATCCTTCATGTTGCTGTAGGAGTGACCATAGACTTTCTGGTACTCCCACTCACCGACGTAGGACTCGCCGTCTTTGGATGCGCTGGGAGCATACGCATTGACGAGCATTTCAGCAGTGTATGCACTAATTTTGCCGTCGATATATGCGTCTTTGATTTCAGCACGAAGAGCGGTATTGATTTCCTTATCGTCCTTGTCGTTGTAGTCCCTTATGTACTTGCGCTGCTCTTCTACACCTGCATGGTCGCCGTCAAGAGCAAGAATGAACAGCCTTTCATTTGCATCAGGCAGCATCTTGTTGAGGAAGGGGATAGTATCATGCCCGCCGGTCTTAATAGCGTTAAGCAGCCAGCCGTCACGGGGCTTGTTATGGATAGCACCATTCTTGCCGAATGTATTGATGCCGCCTTCGACCTCACGCCAGATGTTGGATACAGGAATGCCACTTATCTCGGAAAGGAACGAGACAGCCGCCTTTGCGATTTCCCACCCCTTTCTGTCTTCCTTGAGCGCGAGGTTTACGAGATCCACAAAGCCTTCTGCGAATACAGCATCGGATCGGGTGACCGTGAAGCCCAAGAGAGTAGACCATATATCCTTGGCTACAGGGATGTAATTCAGCGGATTCAAATTGCCCAAAACGTCATTTGTGAAATTGGTGATGTATCGCTCCCAATAGGTCGCTTTATCATCATCGTCGTCACGGTATGCCGTTACAATGGCCTTCAGCAGCGAGTTGAGGAAAATGTTGCCAAGTACTGCACCGGCAATTCTTCCACGTTCTCCCTTGGTGGCGTTCCTGTTGAGCAGCATGTCATAAATCATGTTGTAGGTCACAGTAGGCTCACCCATGAAAGAAGTGAAGGCCTTCATCATCGCAGTCTTGCTGCGCATGTTCTGAGAACGGGAAAGTGTGGAGTCGTAGACCTGAGTAAGTCGAATTACCTCATCGAATCTACGACCGGCAATTCGCTTCAGTTCTTCACTTTCGATGCTCAGTCCGGTCTCTGTAGCCTGTTCGCGTTTTACTGCTTCCCAGATTGCGCCCCAAGTCAGCTTGTCCATTTCACCGGGAATGTATCCACCGATCTTGCTTACTGCATCAGATACGTCATCTGCCCACTTTTCGCTCATCATATCATCAGCGAAATTGCGACTGTTTCCGGTATCAAAACCGCCGACAGCCTTAATGTTTGCGGTACCGCTGTACTTGAGCAGTTCGTTCCATTTGCCGGTGGCAGGCATATGCACAAAGTATTTCTTATTGACGTGAGCCAAGGCTCTCATAATAGAAGATACCTGCTGGATAGCAGTCGAAGCGGAGAACAGCACCTGCGCACGTTTAGCTCTGCCTATTGCACGGCCCAGCAGCACGTCTGCGGGATCTCTCCTGAAAGCTTCGCCGTACAGATCGCGCATCAGCTGAGTGAGATATGCCTTTGCGCCGTTTCCATACGCCCTTTCAAAGCGTTTCTCGACCGTCTGCTGAGCGGATACGTGATGGTTGAGTAGACGCATCATGTTGTCCTGCGGAATCGCAAAGCTGTGATACATCAGCATGTTGGTAATGTGCTGGGATGCCACCTTGGTAAAGTCATCAATGATTATGGGCTTGGATGCATTGTCCTGTACGCTCTTAGTGAAACCGATATTCTTGAACAGCATCGCTGCGTTTTCAGCACCACCCAGTTCAATATTGAAGAATCCTCTGTCAACGACATAAGGGAAGTAGTATCCCTCACGAAATTTGCTATAGCCGTGCAAGACGCGGGAAATTTTGTTGCCAAGATCCGCAAGATCGCCGCTCATCAATGCTACCATTTCGTTGGCATAGGCCTTCTGCTCATCAGTGAGCCAGTTGTTGATCTGTTCGATGTCCGCAGCAGTCAACGGGACAGTTTTGTCCTCAGAGGCGATGCCGCCAAATATGGGCAGGGATTCATCATCGATCTGAAGAGTGATGCCGCCGCCGCTCAGATGATGAGCTTTATGGACAGTGTCACGTTTCTGACGTTCGTGAGTCGCGTAGATCGACAAAGCCTGCTCACGGGTAAGGGTGATTTCCGCACCGCCCTTAGTTTCAAGAGTCAGCCTGTTCTGCTTCTTGTCGGTTGCCCAGTCTTTGTGGTTGTACTTTTCAAGCATCTTCTGCACTCGCGCCTTGTATTCGCCATACAGAACACCAAAGGTACTTTCGCCGTTCAGAAGTTCGTTGCCGAGTTCTCCGAAAACGCCTCCTATGCGTCGGAAGAAATACGGTGCAGTCACCTGTCCGTCGCGCAGCCACTTGATTATGCCGCTCTGATTAATCTTGTTTCGCAGATACGTTACATCTGCCGTTTCGCTCATAAACTCTTCGGTAGCGACCTCAATATCCTGCATACGACCATTGCGGAAAATCTTGTTTGCGTTGCTGATGAGATGCTTGAAGTGATTCAGCACGTCATTAACGGTCTGTAGCTGCTGGCTGTTGAGATATCTGACACCGCCCTTGTCCATGACAGCTTTGAGCTTGTCGATTTCGTCTGCGATTCCGGGGTCGTACTGCTCTGCCAAGTCGCCGCTGTTCTTGCGGATTGCTTCGTAGGCATCGCGGAGTCTCTGGAAACGCGGCACACCGTCTGCGTTTTTAGAGTTGCCGAAGACGTAATTGCGGTCATTGCCGCGCACGTTATCGGTCGCAGTCAGCATCTGCAATACTTCTGCAAGTGCTTCATGCAGGTCATCAGGTACAAAGGTAGTCTTACTGCCGCCGCGCAGAAGCTTATCGAGAGCCTTGGCCTTGGTGCTGATCTTTGCACGAAGAGCCGCAGTGTCACGGCGGTTCCTGATGTCGTCGATGCGCTCTTTGGCTATTTCCTGTACACGCTTGCGCACCTTTTCGCCTTCGCGTTTGACAACGTTCTGAATAGGCGACATTGCTTCAAGCTTCAGAAGAGTAGCATCTGCACGGGCAACCTGTTCGTTCAGTATCTTGGCGCGGTTCTTCGCCTTATTGAGGGTTTCGGTCTCTTCTTTGGTGCGTCCCTTTTTGAAGAGCAATTCGCGCATTATTCCGCGCTGTTTATCAAGCTCCTTCTGTTTTTCTTCAAGGTCAGCAAGTTTCTCCTTGTAAGCCGCGAGACGAGTACGCTCCTCGTCGTTCTGTGCTGCACTTTCCAGCGCGTTCGCCAGTATCTCGCGGTCAGAGATCGCGTCGGGATCGCGGAGGGAGTAGCGGATGTCGGGGTTGACATCTGTTTCAGCATCTGCTATACTGTTTCCATCATCAATGGATTGGGCGTCCGCTATTATGGATTGACCCATAATGCCATTGGTGATATTTTTTATCTGAGTGATATCGTAGAATACATCGCCGCGGGCTATCCTCTTGATTTTTATGAGGCCCTCAAAAGCCATATATCCAGTTGTTTCCTCGTTGTATGCAGCGAATCGAGTACGCCATGTATTCCAGCCTCTGACAGCATCTGGATGCCGACCATCATCAGGCATCCATTTTACGAATGAGCTTGCTTTTAGCAGATTATCAAGTTCCAATGCAGCTACCATTTTTGCAGTATAGGCTGTGTCATTGATGGTTGCTGCAGGATTGGTATACTCGTTGATTGATTCTGAACGAACATAGGCTCCTTTAGTTGCTCCAAGAGGAAGCACTACCCCTCTAAAATGATCTCTCATATAAAGTCGGACTCGTCTCGGCAGGCTATCGCTCTCATCACCCGGTAGAGTAGCATCCGTGTCAATCAAAGTGTATTTCGTACCGTCCGCAATAGTTCTAACAGAAAACTGCACGTCCTCCCGCCTTGCTCGGGAGGCTTTTATTTTACCCGTTATCTCCTCGGCGATATCGCTCTGTTTCTCCATAGTGCCGCCGATGGGCTGATAATAACCGCCCTGCTTCATCATAGTGTCAATCGATGCCATAGCTGCATCGGTGTTGAATACGGGCTGAACAGGCATGGTATCAGCGTAGCTGCGACGGGTCTCATTGACCAGCTTCATGTAGTACGGGTTCATTGCACGGAACTGGTTCGGGGTAAGCTCTCCGGCGAGATACTGCTCATATCCCTGCAGCTGATCCGCAAACCTCGGAGATAGTCCGTATCTCTGAAGGGCATCCACATAAGCGATGATATCGTTTCTGTGTTCTACGGGAGAAACGCTGGTCGGTGCGCCGGGCTTATAATTCAGAGTCTTCTTGTCGCCCGATACAGATGTGTAATTCTTGTATCCAAAATAATCAGCAACCTTCTGTCCGGTGCGCACAAGATGGTAAGGAATTACAACATCGATCCAGTCCTGCTCCATCGCCCACTTCATGATGCGGTCATTGGTCGCAACCATAACAGTACCTACATTCCCGTACTGATTACGAAGAGCCCTGGCACGTTCCCAATCTGCGCCCTGCATACCATCAGAAGTGATCTGACCGTTTACCTCGGTGGCAAACACAGATACATTGATGTTTGCGCCGGTGGGAGCAAAGATCTCGGCAAAGTCCATCTCTTTGGTATAGGCAAGTACATTCAGACCACGGACGGCTGCGTCGGTTATCATCTGCATGTTTTCCAACACAAATGCCGGCGAATAATCACTGAATGAATACATGCGCAGACCGTAACCCTTGTTGAGATCGTCCACTCGTTTCTGAGACCACTTCAGAATATGGTTGTTATATGCGGCATAGCCGTTCATCTTCTTTGCCCAGCTGGCACTCTGTGCGTACGAGGTGGCATCCCACAGCTGATCAAGACGGCTGCCGGTAAGCTTTATTGTACTCTTGCCGTTCACCTTGGTTCTCTTGGGCTTATGCTTGCCCACTTCAGCGAAGAGATCCTCAAGCGATGCAAGATCCTTGCCGGTGATAAGATCGGTACCATTATCCACCGCATTCAGCCACATATTGAAACGTGCTCTCATGTTGGGAGTATCATCTCGCTTGTTGAGGAAATCCGTGTACAGAGCTTCTCTGTCCACGCCGTTGCGATACTTCTTAATTACTTCATCGCGCTGGGTCAGGTAATTGCCCAGATACTCTCTGTATGCTCGCCTGTCAGTTGCCACATAGCAATAGAAGCACTCAGGCCTGTCGGTAAGGGCTGCAATCTCCTGCGAGATAAGCAGTGTGTCCTGCACCGTGAGCGGTCTTCCAAGATTCTTGGATACCTCATCCATCAACTGCTGGGCAGCCATCGAACGGATGCATACAGTGGTGTTCTCTTCGGATCCACCATAAGAGGAATCGCTGTAGAAGGTATTCGCGGTAACATCGGCAGGCAGCTTCAGCATTTCCTTGTTTTCGGGATCCCGGAAGAAGTCGCGCACGGTCGCACGGGCAGTTGCCGCATCGCGCATTACGGATGCGCTCACAAAGCCGGTCTGCTTGTTTCGTTTCTCCGCTGCATCCATGTACTTCTCATCGAAGCGTATGCTGTTTTTGATCTCGTCTATACCATTGATAGCCTGATCGTTGTCTATGCGCTGCTGAACTTCGGGCGATACTTCTATCTCCCGTCCGCTCACCTCGGCAGTAGCCACAGCAGCCTCGCTCCAAAGCTTCGCTATGCGGTCAAGCTCGGACACGATTGCCTTTGCCTCCTCGCTGTGCGCCTTGCCGAAGATCTCACGGATAACGTCGCGGATGGTCTCGATAAGCTCAAGCACCTTCTCTCTGAAGGTCTTTGCTACATCCGGATGCAGCTCACGAAGCTGCTCTATGGCGTTGGAATGCCGCAGCATGGTCTCGCGTGCATCAGCGACGATCTCGTCTATTGCTGCATGACGGTGCTTCAGGTTCTCATCTTATGCGATGTGTGGGGGG
>JAZKZL010000384.1:0-3266 GCA_045612645.1 Oscillospiraceae bacterium | reverse complement strand
ATGTGATATAATTAACATAGTGGTAAAACTATATCGGAATAATTATGCTCTTTTTTATAGAACATCTCAATAAGGGAGGCTTTTATTTTGGGTCAGCTTATACATTTTGACGTTGCTTCCGTACTGGTGCTTATCATTATTCTGTTTACAACGCTCTACAGGAAAATGAACAAGGGCACGACAAATCAGATATTCATGCTTATGATCTCAACTACGCTGCTTGCCGCAGCCTTTGAGATGTCCATCATTTTCATGTATGCGTCCGGATGCAAAAACGATCTCGCTTTCACCGTGGTGCGCTCCCTATATCTCATTTTCCACAACAGCGCAACGCCTGTGTACTTCATGTACATCATCAGCATTGCAAAGACCTGGCACAAGATAAAAGAGCATCCGGTTCTCACTGTTCTGATGATCCTGCCCTACTTGTGCATCGTTTGCTCGATCATCGTAAATCTCAACACGGGCTTCTTATTTGAATACAAAAACACTGAACTGGTGCGCAACAAAAACTGGATACTTTATATTTGCGCAGCCATCTATATTATAAGCGCAATTATTTATATCATCAGGCACGCTAAGCTGTTCAAAAAGCATCAGATGCTTGCAATTTCCTCAATGCTGCCGCTTTCTGTACTTGCGGTTCTGGTCAAGATGAACTATCCCAATTCTCTTGTCGAGATATTCTCCAATGCCATCGGTATAATGATCATGTCGATGGTCATCCAGCGCCCCGAGGAATTCATCGACTCCTTCACGATGCTGAAAAAATACAACGCATACGCCGATGACATGAAAAAGAATTTCATCAACGGCAATCATGTTACCATCATACTTGTAAACATTGCGAACTTCACATCGCTCCACACCATTTTGGGTTATGACGACACAAACCTGCTGCTAAGACGTCTTGCAGACAAGCTCTCCATGGTCAATACCAATATCAAGGCTTATGCAGACCTGTATTACCTTGACAGAGGACGTTTCCGCATCGTTATCAACAGTTTCAATAAAAACAAAGTAGATATCGCAGTTGCGGCGATCAGCAAGCTGTTCAACGAAAGGATAACCGCTAACCGTATCGATCTAAACCTTGACAGCTATGTCTGCGTGGCAAGATGCCCCGAGGATATCGCGGATTTTAAATCGCTGATGGCGTTCGGTTCCGACTTCCACGAAAAGATGGCAAATTACGATGGAACTCCCGTTTATGCTGAGGAGATATTCAAGCAGAAGAGCTTCGGCATGACGAATGAGATAAACACCATAATTGACAGAGCGCTCACAAAGAACAACCTGCGAGTATACTATCAGCCCATCTACTCCGTGGAGGAACAGAGATTCACCTCGGCAGAGGCTCTTCTCAGACTTATCGATGACGTTCACGGCTTCGTGCCGCCTGACATCTTCATAACAGCCGCTGAAAAGAGTGGCGCTATCCACAAGATCGGCAGCTTTGTTCTGGACGAGGTGTGCCGCTTCATTGCAAGCGATGAGTACAAAAAACTGGGACTGGATTATATCGAGATCAACCTCTCTGTTGCTCAGTGCATGAGAGGCGGACTTGCCGACGAGGTGCTGAATACCCTTGAAAAATACGGCGTAAAGCCTTCGCAGATCAACCTTGAGATCACCGAGACCGCAGCAAATTACAATCAGAACACTATGGCCGAAAATCTTGAAAAGCTCTCTAAGGCAGGCGTGAGCTTCTCACTGGACGACTTCGGCACAGGCTACTCCAACATTGACCGTGTGGCTTCCCTGCCGCTGAAGATAGTAAAGCTCGACCGTACATTTGTAAACAACAACGAGCATCCGAAGATGGAGGTATTCGTAGAAAACTTCATTCGTATGTTTAAGGACATGAACATGGAGATCGTTGTGGAGGGTATCGAGACCGAGCAGATGGTGAAGCGCTTCTCCGATCTGCAGTGCGACTTTATTCAGGGCTACTACTACTCAAGACCCATCCCCGAAAAGGATTTTGTGGACTTTATTCTGAAAAGCTCAAAGAGCGCATAAACAGACACGGCATCGTTTACAGCGATGCCGTGTTTTTTTTGTACTATCACAACAACGCCGCCCCCGATGATATCGGGGGCGGCTGGTATTTATGCTATTACATATTATACTGTAAGCTGTGCGATCTGCTCCTTCAGAACCTCTGCCTGACCGCTCAGTTCCTCGCAGGACGCTGCGCTTTCTTCTGCAGTTGCGGAGTTCTGCTGAACTACCTCGGTGATCTTTACGATACGCTCGGTGATCTGCTTTACTGCCTCCTCCTGCTCCAGTGCGCCTGCGGAGATATCTGCAATAAGCTCGTTGGTCTGACCGCTTATCTCCATTACTTCCTTCATGGTCTGTGCTGTCTGCTCGGCAATGCTGCTGCCGTGGTTTACAGACTCGATAGTTGCGGAAATAAGATCGGTGGTGTTGTTAGCAGCCTCAGCAGACTTTGCAGCGAGGTTTCTTACCTCATCCGCAACTACTGCGAAGCCCTTGCCTGCTGCGCCTGCTCTTGCAGCCTCGATAGCTGCGTTCAGCGCAAGGATATTTGTCTGGAATGCGATATCCTCAATTGTCTTGATGATGCCGCTGATCTCATTGGACTTGTTCTTGATATCCTCCATAGCGCCCATCATCTTGCTGATCTCGATATCCTGCTGACCGATCTTGTCAGCTGTCTGCTTGGAAAGCTCGTCTGCACGGGAAGCATTATCTGCGCTGCGCTCGATCTGTCTGGAGATATTGTTGACAGAGGAAGAAAGCTCGTCAATTGCGGAAGCCTGAGTGATCGTGCCGTCTGCAAGTATCTGAGAGCCGTCAGCGATCTGACCTGCGCCTACATTTACATCATTGGCAGCAGTGTTAAGGTTCTCAACGATCTCACCGAGATTTGTGCGGATGGTGGCAAATGCGTCGCCTATCGCAGAAAAGTCGCCGATATAATCGATGCTGTTCACCTTGGAGAAATCTCCGTCTGCCATGCTGCCGAGTACGCCGTTGATATCGCTTATGTAAGAATTCAACTCCTGCTTTGTGGATTCGATCTTTCTTGCGAAATCGCCCATCTCATCCTTGCCGAACTTGAATGTGCTGGGAGGTGTGCTGAGCTCGCCGCGGCTTATCTCATCCGCAATGCGGTTTGCTTCATTCAAAGGTCTTGTGATCATTCTGCCGATGATGATGTACAGCAGTATACCTGCGCCGAGGCACGCTACCAGTACCAGAATGATGCAGAAAATCAAGATGGTGGACTTCATGCT
>JAZKZL010000383.1:0-18378 GCA_045612645.1 Oscillospiraceae bacterium | reverse complement strand
AGCCAACTGCGTACATAAACAAGGAGAATTACATGGTAATCTTACCTGCAATAGACATAAAGGACGGCAATTGCGTGCGCCTGTTCAAGGGCGATTACGCAACCGTTCAGAAGGTAGCGGAAAGCTACATGGATACTGCTCGCTCTTTTGAGGCGGCAGGCTCCGAGTGGATCCACATGGTGGATCTTGACGGCGCAAAGGATGCAACACAGCAGAACAAGGAGATCTTCCTTGATGTTGCTAAAAATACAGGCTTAAAGGTCGAGGTAGGCGGCGGAATCCGCACTCTTGATACCGTTGAGATGTATCTCAGCGGCGGTATTTCCAGGGTAATAATCGGCTCTGCGGCTGTAAAGAATCCGCAGCTTGTCAAGGACGCTGTAAAGGAATACGGCGACCGTGTCGCTGTCGGTATCGACGCTAAGAACGGCTATGTCGCAACCGAGGGATGGCTTGAAACATCCGATGTGCATTTCACCGATCTCGCAAAGGCTATGAGCGATATCGGCGTTAAGTACAACATCTTCACTGATATCTCAAAGGACGGCACGCTTTCAGGCGTGAATGCCGAGCAGCTTCAGCAGATAAACGAGTGCTGCAGCGCGAATATCATCGCAAGCGGCGGCGTACACACTATCAAGGACATTGAGATATGCAAAAAGCTGGGTCTGTACGGCACTATCTGCGGAAAGAGTATCTACAGTGGTAGCCTTGATCTTGCAGAGGCTGTAAAACTCGCAAATAAGGAGTAAATTATGCTTGCAAAAAGAATTATCCCATGCCTTGACGTGCGCAACGGCAAGGTAGTCAAGGGCGTAAATTTTGAGGGAGTCAAGGATGTGGGCGATCCTGTGGAGCTTGCTATCCAGTATAACAAGCAGGGCGCAGATGAGATCGTGTTCTACGATATCACAGCATCCTACGAGGGTAGAGGCGTAATGCTTGACGTTGTAAGACGTACCGCTCAGCAGGTTTTCGTGCCACTCTGTGTAGGCGGCGGTATCGCTACTGTGGATGACTTCCGTGACACTTTGAGAGCAGGTGCGGATAAGGTGTCCGTAAACTCTCAGGCGGTAAAGAATCCTAAGCTCATCAGTGATGCGGCTGAGATATTCGGCAGCCAGTGTGTTGTTGTGGGCATCGATGCAAAGCGCAACGATAAGGGCGGCTATTCCGTTTTCATCAACGGCGGCAGAGTAGATATGAATCTCGACCTGGGTGACTGGGTAAAGGAGATCGAGCAGCGTGGCGCAGGAGAGATCTGCCTGAACTCCATTGACACCGACGGCGTAAGAGGCGGCTTTGATATCGAAATGCTGAATTTTGTATGCGAGCGTGTGAATATTCCCGTTATCGCAAGCGGCGGATGCGGAGCTATTAACCACTTCTCCGAGGTGTTCGAGCAGACAAATTCCTCTGCGGCTCTGGCAGCTTCGCTGTTCCACTTCGGCGAGCTTACCGTCGGTGAGGTAAAGGATTATCTGAAGAAAAAGAACATCGCTGTGAGGTAATCATGGGACTTATAGAAGAAACAAACGAGCTTATGCTTGACTTTGACAAGCTGGCTAAGATATCGCCCGAGAACAAGGTGATCCCTGTTGCTGTGCAGAATCTGCATACCAAAGAGGTCATACTCGTGGCTTATGTCAACAAAGAATCGCTGAAGGAGAGCATAAAGCAGCGCAAGGCGATCTTCTGGAGCACTTCCCGCAACAAGCTTTGGTACAAGGGGCTTGAATCGGGAAACACATTTACGCTGCACCATATCTATGTCAACTGCGAGCAGAACTCGCTGGTATTTCAGGTGACTCCCGATAAGGGAAACATCTGCCACACCAGCTGGAACGGCGTTGCAAACAACTGCTATTACCGTGAGCTTGACATGGATACCATGAAACTTATAAATCTGAACGAAACAAAGGAGTAATTACAATGCAGGCATTCAAGGATATGTACGACGTTGTCGTAAACAGAAGAGATAATCCACAGGAGGGCAGCTACACCTGCTACCTGTTTGAAAAGGGACTCGATAAGATACTGAAGAAGTGCGGAGAGGAATGCACCGAGATGGTCATCGCTGCCAAGAACGCAGACAAGGACGAGCTTTCCAACGAGATCAACGATCTGCTTTATCACATGGTAGTTCTGATGGTTGAGTGCGGCGTTTCCGTTGAGGACGTTGAGAAGATCATGGAGGAGCGTGCTGCAAAGATCGGTAACCTCAAGCAGTTCCATGTAAGTGACCATAACACTTAAGCCATGGAGATAACAAAGCTTATCGACACCTACGGCGATGATATATTCGCCTTTGCGCTTGTTGTTACAAAGGATTTTACCTCGGCAAAGGAGATATTCGTAAAGACTACGACTTTGTGCGAGGAATATCCTGAGGAATGCGCTTTGTTCGATCTTATAAAAAAGGCTTATGAGCTTTCTCTGGATACCGATAGCAATGAGACGGCATCCACGCTGACAGGCATCGAGCTTGACGCTAAGCTTCAGGGTATTCTGGAGGAGCTGCTGGTCTGCCGTGAAACGGTGCGTGCAGTGTCTCATATGTATTATGAGAATGATCTCACTACAGCTGAGATCGCTAAGATAACAGGGAAGAGCGAGAAATATATCATCGGATTGTTGGTTGAAGAGCTTCCCGATGATCTCAGAAACAAGCTCGATAGCCGCTATAAGGATATCTGTGTTAAGATAAATGCAGAGGACAGCCTCAAAGCCTACGTTATCCGTGCGGTAAGTACGGGCGATAAGCGTGCATTTCAGATCGATGAGGACGCTGTACCCGTTCACACATGGAAGACCTCGCACAAGGTTGTTGTGGTGATATTTGCGATCATTGCTACGCTTCTTATCATGTTTATCATACCTGTATTCCAGAAATACAGTGAGATGCTGGAATCCGAAGCGGGACTTTCTTATGAGGAAGTGGGTACGGATGAGAGCTTCTATTACACCTTTGAGGCGGAAACTGCCGATAAAGATTGATCTTGTTAAATTTTTTGCGAAAATATATTGCTTTTTATAATAAAATGAGTTATAATTAAAGTAATGGGGTCATGTACCCAAAATCAAATCCAAAGGAGACAAAAAATTATGTTAGTATCTGCTAAGGAAATGCTGAACAAGGCTCGCGAGGGCAAGTACGCTGTAGGCCAGTTCAACATCAACAACCTTGAATGGACAAAGGCTATCCTGCTCACAGCTCAGGAGCAGCAGTCCCCTGTAATCCTCGGTGTATCTGAGGGCGCAGGTAAGTATATGTGTGGTTACACCACCATCGTTGGCATGGTAAACGGTATGATCAACGAGCTGGGTATCACTGTTCCCGTAGCTCTGCACCTTGACCACGGCTCTTTCGAGGGCGCTAAGGCTTGCATCAACGCAGGCTTCTCCTCCATCATGTTCGATGGTTCTCATTACCCCATCGAGGAGAACATCGCTAAGACAACAGCTCTCGTAAACGCTTGTGACGTTCTCGGCATCTCTCTCGAGGCTGAGGTTGGTTCCATCGGCGGCGAGGAAGACGGCGTTGTAGGTATGGGCGAGTGCGCAGATCCCGATGAGTGCAAGGCTGTTGCAGATCTCGGCGTAACAATGCTGGCTGCTGGTATTGGTAACATCCACGGCAAGTATCCTGAGAACTGGGCAGGTCTCTCTTTCGAGACACTGGCAGCTATCAAGGAGAAGGTTGGCGATATGCCTCTCGTACTGCACGGCGGTACAGGTATCCCTGCTGACATGATCAAGAAGGCTATCTCTCTCGGCGTTGCTAAGATCAACGTTAACACAGAGTGCCAGCTCGCATTCCAGGAAGCTACAAGAAAGTACGTTGAAGACGGCAAGGATCTTCAGGGCAAGGGCTTCGATCCCAGAAAGCTTCTCGCTCCCGGCTTCGAG
Source organism: Oscillospiraceae bacterium (assembly GCA_045612645.1). GTDB lineage: Bacteria > Bacillota > Clostridia > Oscillospirales > Ruminococcaceae > CAG-115. The sequence continues at coordinate 14,469 of JAZKZL010000383.1, read as the reverse complement.
GCTATCAAGGCTACCGTTAAGGAGAAGATGGAGCTGTTCGGTTCCGTTGGCAAGGCTTAATTTCAGTGCTTGATAACAGGGGCATCGCATCTGCGGTGCCCTTTTTGTATAATGAGGTGAGCGTATGTACGAAGTGAGCGTGCTTGACATTCATAGTGATATAACCATCGAAAATTCCTACACAGAACTGCAATATCGTCTAGCAACAGGGCAGACGGTGGATTCTTTCTATTATGACATGGAGGTTGGCAAAGCAACATGGTGGTATTGCGGAAAAAGCTATGCACTGTGTGATATTTTTTATGACGTAGTTACGCTCGCTAACGATCACAGCGGTTTCTGCGGCTATTACTACGGCAGTGATAAGGTGGATATCTATAATGAGACCGGTGAACTGATATTATCCTACTATCCCGAATATGACGGTGAAATACCCGATAGCTTCAATGCCGAGAGAATACGCTATATTTTCATGAATTACAGTAAAGCATGGTGGTTGTTTGACGGAAAGATACGCAGCATTGATTTAGCATCCCGCAGCGAAAAGCTGGTCATAGGATTCCATAGCTCGCTCTATATCAAGGAGATGAACAGGCTAAGCGATACTGTATATGATCCATATGGCAGGATGATATATACACTTTCGCAGCATCCGCTCAGATTAGTGATAGGAAATGCTGAGATACCTGTCAACAGCAGGGAAGTAAAGGTGCTGATATTGGAACGTTACGACTTGATAGCTGTTTGTGCGATTGAGGATTATTTCATATCTTCCATCACTCTGTATGACTTTGACGGCAGAGTGCATGCCACCATTCCGTTGCCCGTAGGAACTGTTGCTTTTCATTCAGTAAAGCTGCTGGAGCATACAGATGTTCCTGTAATCGTATGCTTTGAGGAGCTGCCTGGTTCAGGATGTTATTACACCGATGCCATTGCAAATTCAAAACGACCGAATATGCCGATAAAGCTGCAGTGGTATGAGCTTCTGCCTGATGCAAACGGACAGCTTGCCATGTACAAGAGCGTCGAACTCTATCAGGGGTACCGCGATATCGACACTTCAACACTTGAGGACAGGCACATTTCCTGGAGATAACATAAAAAGCCGCATGGATTTTATACCATGCGGCTTTGATATTATGCGGAAGATTACTTCTCACCCATCAGGCGCACCATAACAGCCTTCTGTGCGTGGAGACGGTTCTCTGCCTCGTCGAAGATCTCAGCAGCGTGAGCCTCGAATACCTTAGCGGTGATCTCCTCCTCACGGTGAGCAGGCAGACAGTGCTGAACCATTGCGTCAGACTTAGCTACGCCCATAACAGCGTCGTTGATCTGATACTTGCCCTCGAATACAGCCTTGCGCTTCTCGGATTCGCCTTCCTGACCCATGGATGCCCATACGTCGGTGAAGATAACGTCAGCGTCAGCAGCAGCCTCCAGAGGATCAGCAACCAGCTTGAAGTTCGGATACTGCTTAGCGAAGTCAAGCACCTTCTGATCGGGGTGATAGCCCTCGGGGCATGCAAGGGAAACATCCATGCCAACCTTCAGACAGCCTACTGTCAGGGAGTTTGCCATGTTGTTACCATCGCCGATGTAGCACATCTTCAGACCATCCAGCTTGCCCTTGTACTCACGAACTGTCTGCAGGTCAGCCAGTACCTGACAAGGATGGCAGAAGTCTGTCAGACCGTTGATGATCGGGATATTACCGAATTCAGCGAGATCCTCAACTTCCTTCTGCTCAAAAGTACGGATCATGATACCGTTGATGTAGCGGGAAAGAACACGTGCGGTATCCTGAACAGGCTCGCCACGGCCGATCTGCAGGTCGCGGGAGGACAGGAACAGCGCATTACCGCCCAGCTGATACATACCTGCCTCAAAGGAAACACGTGTACGTGTGGAGGACTTCTGGAAGATCATACCGAGTGTCATGCCCTTTAAAAGGTGGTGGGGAATACCGTGCTTCTGCTCATACTTGAGCTGATCCGCAAGGTTCAGGATGTCGATGATCTCTTCAGTGCTGAGATCAAGCATTTTAAGTAAGTGGTTCATTGATATATTTTCCTTTCTATGTATTCTGTATTTATCAGCCGTTCAGCAGATCTATCAGTATCTCCAGTCCCTTGTCTATATCCTCATAAGAGATAGTCAGGGGAGGGAGCAGTCTTACCTTAGTCTTTGCGGTAAGCAGCAGCAGACCCTTGTCAAGCGCAGCCTTTACGATATCGCCTGCGACCTTGCTCTTCAGCTGAATTCCGATCATCATGCCCATGCCGTCAACGGATACTACTTCGTCGCACTGCATCAGCTTTTCCTTGATGTAAGCGCCCTTCTTTGCCACTTCGTCAAGAAAACCGCCAGCGGTTACTGTTTCAAGAACAGCCTTACCGCCTGCGCAGGAGATAGGATTTCCGCCGAATGTGGAGCCGTGAGTTCCTGCTGTCAGAACATTTGCGCACTTTTCGCCTGCAAGACAAACACCGATCGGAACGCCGCCTGCCAGCCCCTTAGCGAGCGTGGTGAGGTCAGCCTTCTTGCCGTAGTTGTCGCCTGCGAGGAACTTTCCTGTTCTGCCGACGCCTGTCTGCACCTCATCAGCGATGGTGAGAACATCCTTTTCAGCGCACAGCTTGTAGATCTCGTCAACGAAATCCTGCTGCAGCGGCATTACGCCGCCCTCGCCCTGGATATACTCAAACATAACTGCGCATACAGTGTCATCCAGCTTTGCACGCAGATCCTCGATGTTGTTTGCCTCAACATAGATGAAACCATCAACGAAAGGGAAGAAGTAGTTGTGGAACACATCCTGACCTGTTGCGGAGAGCGTACACATCGTTCTGCCGTGGAAGGAGTTCACCAGTGTGATAATGTTATGTCTGCCCTTGCCATACTTGTCAAAGCTGTATTTTCTTGCAATCTTGATAGCGCACTCGTTTGCTTCAGCGCCGCTGTTGCCAAAGAACATATTCTTGTAGCCGGCGGTCTCACAGAGTGCCTTTGCGAAATCAGCCTGCACCTTGGTGTAGTAGTAATTAGATGTGTGCTGGATGCTGTGAGCCTGATCGCAGACCGCCTTTACCCAAGCCTCATTACAGTAACCGAGGGAATTTGTGCCGATTCCGCTGCCGAAATCTATGTACTGCTTGCCGTTTTCATCTGTGGCAAGCACGTCCTCGCCCTTGTCGAGAACTAAGCTATACCGTCCGTATGAGGGCATAACATAATTGTTGAACTGTTCTATTGTATTCATAATAATTACCTCTTACGGGATTATCATAGTACCTGCACCGAGGTCTGTCAGCAGCTCGATGAGTATTGAGTGGGGGATACGTCCGTCAATGATATTTGCCTTGGGAACGCCACGGCGCACCGCCTCCACGCAGCAGTCGAACTTCGGGATCATACCGCCGCTGATTATGCCCTGCTTTTTCAGATAGGGTATCTCACTTACGCCCGCAGTACGGATGAGAGTGCTTTCATCGTCCTTGTCCTCTAAAAGACCGATGATATCCGTCATAAGGATAAGACTGGATGCATGCAGCTCTGCTGCAATTCTTGCAGCTGCTGTGTCGGCATTGATATTGTATACAGTCTTGCCGTCGCCGCCTGTTGCAACAGTAGAGATAACGGGGATGTAGCCGTTGTTCAGCGCTGTTGTGATGACGCCTGTATTAACCTCAGTGATCTCGCCAACGTAGCCGAGCTGCGGATCAAGCTCCTCAGCTACCAGCAGGTTGCCGTCCAGACCACAGAAGCCCATAGCACTGCCGCCGTGGCTCTGCAGCAGGGAAACGAGATCCTTGTTTACCTTGCCTGCAAGTACCATCTGAACGATGTCCACTGTTTCCTCGTCGGTGTAGCGCAGACCGTTGATGAACTTGCTCTCCTTGTTGGTCTTTTTGAGCATTGCGTTGATCTCAGGACCGCCGCCGTGGACCAGAACTATCTTGATACCAACCAGTGAAAGCAGCACGATATCGCTCATAACCGCCTGTTTCAGCTTGTCGTTTGTCATAGCGTTGCCGCCGTATTTTACAACAACTACCTTGTCGTGATATTTTTGAAGATAGGGAAGAGCCTCGATCATTACATTGGCTCTAATATCGTAATTTATATCCATTTTACAATCTCCTTATGCTAATTCTACATCGACCCAACCAGTATATTTTTTACCTGATTTAACACCATTCAAGTTTATAACTACCCAACTCCAGATATTCATTCTGTCATCAAGTGTAAATCTGTTATTTAGTGGCGGAAAATTCACAATTTCTTCAAGAAATTGTTCCTCGTCATCAACTTCGATTTGCATTTGTATTTCAAATATATCATCATCGTCTATCTTGAGAAGTTTGAGGTTTTCATCGGGAACAATTACCCCGTCCTCGCAAATCAATCCGTCATAACCATGTTGAGCAAAATCGTATAGCAGATATTCCGTTCCACAGCAGATACAATTGGCTTTTACGCTTTGAGCGTATTTTTCACCGATTTGATCAATGCTAATTTGTTTGTCATATTCCTCTCCGAAAAACTTTATTCTAAATGATTTGCAGCCACATTCGCAGATGATGTTTCCCTCAAGACACTCTGTATCAGTTGGGTGATAAATTTTTTCAAGATGTTTTGGTTTCATTATGTTCTGTATTCCGCATTTATTTTGACATACTCGAACGTAAGATCGCAGCCCCACGCAATAGCAGAGCCATCGCCGCTGTGCATATCAATGAGGATCTTGACCTCGTCATCGGAAAGGATATCGGAAGCAGTATCCTCAGAGAAGCTGATGCCTGCGCCGTCAACGCAAACGGTGATCTTTCCCTTATTATCGCTTGCAAGCTCTACGGATACCTTGCTGATATCGAAATCTCCCTCTGCATATCCGATAGCGCAGAGGATACGTCCCCAGTTGGCATCGGATGCAAACATGGCTGCCTTTAACAGGCTGGAGCCGATAACAGACTTTGCAACAGATCTTGCAACAGTCTCATCGGGAGCGCCCTTTACGATGCACTCGATAAGCTTTGTTGCACCTTCGCCGTCGCGTGCTGTTTCACGGGCAAGATTCATCATGATTGCATAAAGAGCATTCACAAAGATCTCGTAGTTCTTATCCTCACATACAATCTCTGCATTCTTGGCAAGACCTGAGGACATCAGCACGAGAGTGTCGTTTGTGGAAGTGTCGCCGTCAACGCTTACCATGTTGTAGGTGAGAGAATTTACCTTGCGCAGAGCCTTTTCAAGCAGCTCACCGTTGATGGCAACGTCAGTGGTGATGAACGCCAGCATAGTTGCCATATTGGGATGGATCATTCCGCTGCCCTTGGAGATGCCGCCGACATGGCACTTTCTGCCATCCAGCTCGAACTCCACAGCAAGCTCCTTCTTGCGGGTATCGGTGGTCATGATAGCCTCGCAAGCCTCGCTGCTGTTCTTTGTGGAAAGCTCGGAAACGAGCTGCTCCATCTTAGCCTCAATAGGCTCGATGGAAAGAGGCTGACCGATAACGCCTGTGGAGCCTACCAGTACATCCTCCTTCTTAATTTTCAGTGCAGTAGCCGCAAGCTCGCACATCTTTTCTGCGATCTCGATACCGTTGTCGTTGCAGGTGTTTGCGTTACCGCTGTTTACGATAACAGCCTGAGCGCAGCCGTTTTCAAGGTGCCTTTTAGTAACATAGATAGGCGCACCCTTAACTTTATTTGTAGTGTAGAGAGCGGCAGCCTTGCACTTTTCAGCGCAGTAGATGAGAGCCAGATCACGCTTAGTGGTGTTACCCTTTTTGATTCCTGCAATAACACCCGATGCCATGAAGCCCTCAGCAGCACAAACGCCGCCATCTACAAAATTGTAGCCTTCAAATTTAACCATTGTTGTTTCCTCTCAATTGTATATAATCAGATCAGACCTGTCGTTTCATCAACGCCCATCATGATATTCAGGCACTGAACAGCAGCACCGCTTGCGCCCTTGCCGAGATTATCAAGTCTGGAGCAGATTATCATTCTGTCGTCGTTGCCGTTTACAAACAGCTCCATGTTATTTGTGCCGCTGAGGTTGTTTGCTCCTATGAAGCCATCCTCAGGTTCGCCCTCGGGCATTACCTTCACAAATGTGGCGCCGTCGTAGTATTCAGCAAGAGCCTTGCGAACATCGGAAACGGTATACTTCTTTGCGAGGAGTCTTGTATGGATGGGAAGCGATACCACCATTCCTGCGAAATAGTCGCATATCAGCGGATTGAATGTGGGCGCGTAGTCGAGACCGCAGATCTTCTGCATCTCAGGCAGATGCTTGTGCATCTGAGTGAGAGCGTACTGTCTGGGCGAATCGAAGTCAGCGGGACGATCAGCACCTTCGTAAACAGCGATAGCCTTCTTGCCTGCGCCGCTGTAGCCCGAAACCGCATGAACAGAAACGGGGTAGTCAGCAGGGAGGATGCCAAGCTTTACGAGGGGATAAACCATTGAAGCAAATCCGCTGGCGTAGCAGCCGGGAACAGCAACTCTGTTGGAGCTCTCGATCTTCTTTCTGAATTCGGGGGAAAGCTCAGGGAAACCGTATGACCAGTCGGGATTGGTTCTGTGAGCAGTAGAAGCGTCGATGATACGAACTCTCTCATCTGCGAGGGAAACCGCTTCGATAGAAGCCGCGTCAGGCAGACAAAGGAACGTAAAATCGGAGCTGTTGATAAGCTTTTTTCTTTCATCGAGGTCTTTTCTCTTATCCTCGTCAATGCGGAGCAGCTCGATATCGGTACGGCCTGCGAATCTCTCCATTATCTTGAGACCTGTCGTACCCTCCTGTCCGTCTATGTAAACCTTAACCATTGTGAAGTGCCTCCAGTTTTGTTCTTGATAATTCTATCTGTTTCTTTACACTTTCAGGAGAGGGGCCGCCGAAGGAAAGGCGCTCTCTCACGCAGGTATCAAGGCTGATAGCCTTGTATACATCCTCGTCGAAAAGCTCGGTCTGCATCTTGTAGATATCCAGAGGAAGCTGTTCGAGAGTCGTGTTCATCTTAATGCACTGTGCAACCAGACCGCCTGTTATCTTGTAAGCGTCACGGAAGGGCATGCCCTTCTTAACGAGGTAATCCGCACAGTCAGTTGCGTTGATAAAGCCCTTTGCGGCAGCGTTGCGCATATTATCCTTGTAAAGGGTCATCGTTTCAAGCATGGGGATGAAAGGGATAAGGCACATCTTCAGTGTATCTACCGCGTCAAAGATAGCCTCCTTGTCCTCCTGCATGTCCTTGTTGTAGGCGAGGGGCAGACCCTTCATCATTGTGAGCAGGGTAACGGTATCGCCGATAACCCTGCCTGTCTTACCGCGGATAAGCTCGGTTACATCAGGATTCTTTTTCTGTGGCATAATGCTGGAGCCTGTTGCGTAAGCATCGTCCAGTTCAATGAACTTGAATTCCCAGCTGCTCCACAGGATGATCTCCTCAGAGAAACGGGAGAGATGCATCATGCAGATGGAGATGGCGGATGCAAGCTCAATGCAGCTGTCTCGGTCAGAAACGCCGTCCAGTGAGTTTACCATAGGCGCGTTCATACCAAGAAGCTCTGCAGTTCTGTGGCGGTTGATATCATAGGTAGTTCCTGCGAGAGCGCCGCTGCCGAGAGGACAGACGTTCATTCGCACAGCGATCTCATTGAAACGCTCTATATCGCGCAGCAGCATCTGCGCATAGGCCATCATGTGGTGACCGAAGGTAATGGGCTGTGCACGCTGAAGGTGCGTATAACCTGGCATGATAGTCTCTGTGTTCTCCTCTGCAATGTTGCATAGAACAGTAACAAGCTGCGCCACAAGATCAGAAATAGTCTTTATCTCATCACGCAGATACAGACGGATGTCAAGTGCTACCTGATCGTTTCTGGAGCGTGCAGTATGCAGTCTCTTTCCCACGTCTCCAAGGCGCTTTGTAAGCTCAGCCTCGATAAACATGTGGATATCTTCTGCGGTCATATCAAGCTGTAAAGCTCCGCTGTCGATATCAGCCAGTACCTCTTTCAGTCCGCCGATAAGAGTGAGGGAGTCCTCCATGCTTATGATGCCCTGTTCGCCGAGCATGGTCGCATGAGCAATACTGCCCTCAATATCGTGCCTGTACATTCTTCCATCGAAGGAGATAGAGGAGTTAAAGTCGTTTACCTTGCTGTCAACATCCTTTGAAGATCTTCCTGCCCACATCATTTGTGCCATAATAAACCTCGCATAAATGTATTCTAAAAATAAATGTAAGAGCGGAAGGCTTATAGGAGTGATGCGTGAGCATCACCCCAAAGTTTCCCGCCCTTAGAAAGTTTGCCTGATTACTTGTTGTTTCTCTCAGCGTCCAGCATAGCCTTGACCTTGATAGGCAGACCGAACAGGTTGATGAATCCTGCGGAATCCTTCTGATCGTAAACGTCATCCTCACCGAAGGAAGCGAAATCCTCGCTGTACAGTGTGTAGGGAGAAGTAACGCCTGCGTTGATGATGTTGCCCTTGTAGAGCTTCAGCTTAACTTCGCCTGTAACAGTCTCCTGAGTCTTGTTTACGAAAGCGTCGAGTGCCTCACGCAGGGGAGTGTACCACTGACCGTTGTATACGATGTCTGCATACTTCTGTGCAAGACCGTATTTATAGTGCTGAGTCTCCTTGTCGAGGCAGATGGTCTCGAGAACCTCGTGAGCGTGGTACAGAATAGTACCGCCGGGAGTCTCGTAAACGCCTCTGGACTTCATACCAACCAGACGGTTCTCAACAACGTCGAACAGACCGATACCGTTCTCGCCGCCGATCTTGTTCAGAGTCTTTATGAGCTTAACGCCATCCATCTTCTCGCCGTTCAGAGCAACAGGAACGCCCTGCTCAAAGGACAGTGTGATGTATGTAGGCTTGTCGGGAGCCATTTCGGGAGAAACACCGAGCTCAAGGAAGCCGGGCTTGTTGTACTGGGGCTCGTTAGCGGGATCCTCGAGATCCAGACCCTCATGAGAGAGGTGCCACAAGTTCATATCCTTGGAATAGTTTGTTTCTCTTGTGATCTTGATCGGAACATTGTGTGCCTCTGCATACTCGATCTCCTGATCTCTGGACTTAATGTCCCAGATTCTCCAGGGAGCGATGATTGCGAGATCGGGAGCGAGAGCCTTGATAGTCAGCTCAAAACGAACCTGATCGTTGCCCTTGCCTGTGCAGCCGTGGCAGATAGCGTCAGCGCCCTCGGCACGAGCTATCTCAACCAGTCTCTTTGCAATGGGAGGACGAGCGAAAGAAGTACCGAGCAGATAGCCCTCGTACTTAGCGCCTGCCTTAAGTGTGGGCCATACGAAGTCGTTTACGAACTCATCCTGGATATCCTCGATGTAGAGCTTTGTAGCGCCTGTCTTCTTAGCGCGCTCCTCAAGGCCCTCGATCTCAGCATCCTGACCTACGTTACCTGCAACACAGATTACTTCGCAGCCTGCATAGTTCTCGTGGAGCCAGGGGATGAGGATGGATGTATCAAGTCCACCTGAATATGCGAGTATTATCTTTTTGATTTCCTTAGCCATTTTGTTTATCTCCTTTGTTAAAGTAAAAATTATTTACAATAGTTATTATACACCGTTTTACGCAAAAGTCAAGCATTTTTATTCAGGCTAATGTATAATATACAGTAAATTTAAGCGAAAATACATGTTTTATACATTTTATTTTCCTGGGATTATATATGAAACGGTATAGCGAAAAAGCTATAGCTGCTATTGTACAGCTGTTTTGCGACGGCTTTTCACCTGCGCGAACTATTTCGTTTTTACTGCGTGTTTATACATTTGTGTGTATAAAATATTTTTTCTGATATGCGTTGACAAAGCAGATGTTCACAGCTATAATAAATATATGAACGTTCACTTTGCACTCTTATTGTGAACGAACGGAGGTATTTAATATGCAGATGAATGAGAAGATCGAGATACTCCTAGCAAGAAAAAGGATACGCAAAACGGATTTTGCAGAGTCCGTCGGTGTGACTTACCGTGCCTTTGCAAACTACATGAACGGCTCTCGTCGCCCCCGCGGAAAGATCCTCAGCAGGATAGCTGTTGAGCTTGGACTTACACCTGAGTTTCTCCTTAACGATGAAAAAGAACTGGAGCTTACAATTGAGGAGCGTTTCATCAAGCGCACCTGCCGCAGTGAAAAGGATAAGGCTGCCGCTATGCAGTTCCTTACCGAAACGCGCGGTCTTTTTGCGGGAAACTCTCTGTCTGATGATGATAAGGATGCTCTGTTCAACTGTATGATCGAGATCTATAATGACTGCATGAATAAGAACAGCGATGAATCTTGATATTATAATAAGAACGGCTGAAACTGTTATTGACAGGTACGGCGGCAAGGATATCACTGAGACGGCAGTGAACACAGGCGCAAAAGTATGGCAGCGTCCTCTCGGTGGACTAAAGGGCTTTTATGTGTATGAAAAGGGAACTGCCTATATTGTCATAAACGAAGCTTTAGATGACACTATGCGTAATGTGGTGTGCGCTCATGAGCTGGGGCATGATCTTCTGCACAGAGAGCTTGCGTCAGGCGGCATCCGTGACGGCACGCTGTTTCTCGCAAACAACAAAACCGAGCGTGAAGCAAACCTTTTCGCCGCGGAGATCCTGCTGAGCGACAAAGCAGTGCTTTCCGAGCTTGAATATAACAACGATCCCAATGCAGTGGCTTATGAGCTGGGAGTCCCTGTCGAGCTTCTTGAATACAAGCTAGAGTTACTTGTGCATAAGGGTCATCATTTTAATTTCAGTCCCGTAAAAAACGACTTTCTTAAGTGATCTACTATGATGGATTTTAATAATGTCACTCCATGCGGTGGCAGTTGTATCGGCTGTACACATTACCGTTCAGGTGAATGTGAGGGCTGCCGAAATAACGGCGGAATTTGCGTAAGCATGTGGGAAAACGGCTGCGCTATCTATGAATGCTGCAAGAAACACAGTGTGCTATTCTGCGGACTCTGCGCAGAGTTTCCATGCGAGTGGATTGTCTGCAAGCTCAGTGAGTGGGACAATGACGGCATTTCAAGGCAGCAAGAACTTGCAGATGAATATAAAAAGAGGTATCGCAATGGATAAACTTGACTATAAAAAACAATTCAAGGAGCTATATCAGCCGCCCGCCAAGCCTGTGGTGATTGAAGTTCCCGAGATGATCTTCATTTCCGTCAGCGGAAGCGGCGATCCCAACACCTGTTCAGAATACAAGGAAGCTCTTGAGATCCTTTACGGCTTATCCTTTGCTATTAAAATGAGCAAGATGAACGGCACTCAGCCCGATGGCTATTTCGAGTACGTCGTGCCGCCGCTCGAAGGTCTCTGGTATGCGGATGGAGTTTCGTTTGATGGTCTGAACGTAACCGATAAGAACAAATTCCGCTGGATATCCATGATACGTCAGCCTGAATTTGTAACCGAAGAAGTCTTTGAGACTGCGATAGCTGTTATGCGCAAGAAAAAGCCGCAGCTCGATGTATCAAAGGTAAAGCTGATGAAATATGATGAAGGCTTGTGCGTACAGATAATGCATAAGGGCGCTTATGATGAAGAGCCTGCGTCTATTATGCAGATGAAGCAGTTTATTGCAGAGAACGGATACGCCGAGGATTTTTCTGACGGCAGATATCATCACGAGTTATATCTGTCTGATCCCAGAAAAATCGCACCTGAGAAGCTGAAAACAGTAATCAGACATCCGATATGCTTAATATGAATGGATAAGCGAGATCACAATAAAAGTGCTTGACAAATCCATGTCGTTATGGTAGATTATTGATTATCCTTGCTGCGGTAAAATAAGAGCCTGTATCATAAAATCGGCGCGCGATGTCAGATAAACCCGCTCTTGGCAAGGTTTCCGATCGTATATATTAGGAGGACAAAACGAATGGAGCTTGAAAAGTTGAAAGCTGAAACAGATGAATTTTACAAGAAGTACAGCTTCGATCCCTCCAAAACCCCCGAGGGCAAAAACGCTGCCATAACCCAAGCGGAGGATATTCTGCAAAGATATCCCAACCCAGAGGGCGACATCCGTAAGGAGCTTGCGAAATTACTTTCTCGTCTTGGCTGTCGGACTGTAGTGTTCGGCAAGGATCTTAAGGGTATTGATTTTTACCGAAAATCTCTGGTGCTTGATCCGGAAAATTACGATTTGTATTGGGAATACTACACTACGCTCGAAGAGCTTGTGGATGACGACGCTTACCGCACGCCTGATTTGGTTCGGGATGCGATAACATGCCTTAACTTCTGCATAAATTATTGCAATACGCCCGAGCGTATGCGCGAACACCATATCCAGTTCCGTTACGTTGATCTCGGACGGGTCTATATGGCAACGGGTGACTATCAAAAGGCGAAGGAATGCTTTGAAAAGTCGATGGAAATACTACCTAACGACTCGGCGGAAAAACGTCTTAAGGAAGTAAAACAAAAGCTTGGCAACCCAATAACGAGATTTTTCAAAAGGCTGTTTTCAGCATTCAGAAAAAAGAAGTGATGGTAAATTTGGGTTTTCTAGAAGATCTGATATGAAAGGATATAAAATGGACATAAAACAAACCCTCCGCACTCTCGCCGAAGTGACAGGCGTTTCGGGCGATGAATTTTGTGCCTGCGACACTGCACTGGTACTCCTGCGCGAATATGCTCCCGATGCTGAAATCGACGCTTTCGGCAACGTCACCGCAGTGATAGACTGTGGCATTGAGGGCGCAAAAACTCTCATGCTTGATGCACATATTGATCAGATCGGCATGATCGTTTCTTACATCGATAACGGCGGATTTATCAAGGTAGGCGCCTGCGGCGGTCTTGATATGCGCACCATGCTTGCTCAGAGCGTTACGGTGCATTGCAAGGAAAAGCTGCACGGTGTTATATGCACGCTCCCGCCTCATGTGTCGAGCGATCACAGCAAGGTTGCTGAAGTGGGCGATATCGCCATAGATATCGGTATGAGCAAGGAGCAGGCAGAAAAGCTGGTATCCCTCGGCGACAGAGTCACCGTTGATTCCTCTTACCGTCAGCTCGGTGAGCTTATATCGGCTCCGTCTGTTGATGACCGTGCCGGGGTTTGCGTGATACTCAGGGCGTTGGATTTGCTGAAGGATCGCAAGCTTCGCTACAACCTCGCAGTTTGCTTTTCAGCACAGGAGGAGACAGGCGAGCGCGGCGCTAAGCAGGCAGCATTCAGGCTTGCTCCCGATGAGGCAATAGTGGTTGATGTTTCTTTCGGCAGAACGCCCGACAGTGCCGCCCATGAGACGGCAGAGCTTGGCAGCGGTGCAATGATAGGTGTTTCCGCAGTTCTTGACAAGGCAATGACCGACAGACTTAAAGCAGCAGCGGAAAACCGCAATATCCCTTACACGATCGAAGTTATGCCATCCTCTACAGGCACTAATGCCGATGCCATCTCTGTCAGCAGAAGCGGCGTAAAGTGCTGCACGGTGTCCATCCCGATAAGATATATGCATACACCTATCGAGACCGTGGATATCCGTGATATCGAAGCAGCCGCACAGCTTATCGCAGCATACGCAGGAGGTGACAAAAATGCTTGATGGTCTTAATGAAATATGCACAATTGACGGTACTTCGGGCGATGAAAGCAGAGTCCGTGAATATATTATGAACCACATAACCGCCGATGAGGTGACAGTTGACAGCCTCGGCAATCTGATAGTGTTCAAAAAGGGGAGAAACACGCCTAAAAATAAAGTGATGCTTGCAGCACACATGGATGAGGTGGGCTTCATGGTCACCGATATAACCGACGATGGCTTTCTGCGTTTCGGTGCAGTTGGCGGCATAGATCCTCGTGTGGTACTGGGCAGAGCGGTGCGCTTTGCAAACGGCACACTCGGCGTTGTCGGAACAAAAGCCGTGCATCAGCAATCTGCCGATGAGCGCAAAAAGGCTCCCGATTTTGATGATATGATGCTGGATATCGGCGCAAAGAGCAGGGAAGAAGCTGAAAAGCTCGTTTCACGTGGCGATACCGCCTGCTTTGACAGCGACTTTTTTGCTTTCGGAGACGGCTTAATAAAGGGCAAAGCTATAGACGACCGTGCAGGCTGCCTTATCATGATGGATATGATAAACAGTGAGCTTGAATATGATATGTGGTTTGTGTTCACTGTGCAGGAGGAAGTCGGCACAAGAGGCGCGAAGGCTGCTTCTTTCACTGTGGCGCCCGATATCGCACTTGTTCTCGAGACCACCACAGCCTGTGATATTGCAGACGTTTCGGGAGAAAAGCGTGTATGCTGTCTCGGTGACGGCTGCGTTATCTCATATATGGACAGAGGCACGATCTATGACCGTATGCTGTATCAGCTTGCATTTGACACTGCAAAGGAGCTTGATATCCCTGCACAGACAAAGACCGTAGTAGCGGGCGGCA
>JAZKZL010000382.1:0-3152 GCA_045612645.1 Oscillospiraceae bacterium | reverse complement strand
GCACCGATTAAAATTTCAGCCATTTTCTTTTCCTCTCTCCCCTATCGGCTTTGGGGTCTGCCGTTTTTTTTGTGTGTCAGTAGTTCCGTTTTAGAACAATTATATTATAACAGATAATGTTCCAAAATGGAACTGGCAAATGTGCCAAAAAAGAACACCAACACTTGTGTAATAGTGCTATAATGGAACAAAGGAGGTACTATAAAACATGTTCAAAGAAAATTTCATAGTTAATTTAAGACGTGCAAGAAAAAGTTCCAAAATGACACAACAACAAGTCGCAGACATATTAAACACATCAAGAAGCAATATAACAAAATATGAAAATGGATTACTTGAACCTAATATTGAAACAATTGGATTATTAGCAGAACTTTACAATATAAGCACTGATTGGCTATTTGGTATAATCAAATCAAATTAAAGGAGAATTTATATGAACACAGCACTAATCATCGTAATAGAAGTTATTTTTTTAATTGTAATGGCAGTCGAAATAATTTTCGCATTTCTCGGTAAATACTCAGCAGCAATATCAGCTATAACCGCAATAATAGCCACATTGTTCCAACCTATAGGACTTATAATTGCTTTATTTAATGATAGCTATTCAAGCACATTATTAACAGACGTGTACATACAGACAGATAAAAGCATAATAGGACTTTTAATATTATGTTTTGTAATGGAAATATTAAGTTCTCATCTATACGGAGCAACAAAGTATATTGCAAAGAAATTCAAGAAAAAAGAGAGTTGGAGATTATAAAGAAACGTAGATCAGGGGGAACGTCTCTCCCCGATATACTTACTACATTAAAGCGCACACCGTAGTAACTGCTTTTAAACAGTTGCAATAGTGTGCGCTTTCCTGTAGAGTATATCTACCCCTCTCCTGCGCGGAGAGGGCGTTTCGCTTCGCTCAGCAATTAAGGGAATGGGGGAAGCTGCGAGCCAATCACTAGCACTAAACCGACATTTCGAGCCTTTGGGCAAAATACATAAAAAAAGACCTCTAACACATTTTTGTGAAAGAGGTCTAAATTTTGCTACCGCCTATTTTCTATTTTACGAAATTATCTGCATTATATTTCCTACCCTATTATACACCTTTAGCGCGGTTTTGACAAGACACAATGCATTTAAGCTCAGAGAACCTAAGTATATTCAAAATAGAAAACAAGCTCTATACGTACACTAAAAAAACCAGTGCCAGTATTTATCATTCAGGAATATTATACAGCTCGCAGACATAGTATGTACAGTAAATCATACTTTTGTGGAGGTACAAAATGGCTGAGTATCTGCCTGAGGGCTATTTATTTAGAACAACCGAGAACCAGAGTTTTCTTCGCTCTTATTTTTCGCTTCTAGAATGTCAAAGCAATGGACGAATTCTCGAAGCGCCATGTGTTATTTGCGACAGCAAGCATAATCTTATAGTTGATCTTGGATGTATGCGTGGTATTATACCACGAGAAGAGGGCGCTAAAGGCATATCAGAAGGCACTACAAAGGATATTGCACTGATATCAAGAGTAAATAAGCCTGTTTGCTTTAAGATAACCGAGTTTAAAAGAGATGAAAACGATAACATATATGCTGTTCTTTCACGAAAACTCGCTCAGCAGGAGTGTTTTGACAATTATCTCAGCAAACTTACTCCGGGTGATGTAATTCCTGCTCGAGTAACACATCTTGAACAATTCGGATGCTTTGTGGATATCGGATGCGGTCTTCCCTCTTTGATACCTATAGATCTTATTTCCGTATCCAGAATCACTCATCCTTCCGATCGGTTTTATGTTGGTCAGAAGATATATGCCGCAATCAAATCCGTGGAAGAAAACCGCATTTGCCTTACGCACAAAGAACTTCTCGGCACATGGGAGCAGAATGTATCCCGTTTTGAACAAGGCGAAACAGTTACGGGTATCGTACGTTCTATCGAAGAATATGGTATTTTTGTTGAACTAACGCCTAATCTCGCAGGTCTTGCCGAGCCACGCAAGGATATAACTGTAAACAGTCACGCAAGCGTGTACATAAAGGCGATCATTCCTGAAAAAATGAAAATCAAGCTCATCATCGTAAATACATCAGAAAACACATTCTCTGACAATGAGCTTGATTACTATATTTCCTCAGGACATATTGACAGCTGGACATATTCCAGTAGCACGTCCGATAAGTTGGTTCAGACAGTTTTTACGGAAGTCCTTTGATCTTTTTCCAATATTCTTGTGCGCCCTTTTCATGCTTGTTTTCGCCATATTGATAGTAAACCCTATTCTTCAGAGCATCAGGCAGATATTGCTGCTGCACCCAATGATTAGGATAATCATGCGGATAGAGATAATGCTGACCTTTGATCTTTGCATCTTCGCCATCGCAGTGTTCGTTTTGGAGATGGCGCGGGAAATCTCCAACTTCCCCGTTCTCGATATCCTCCATAGCCGCAGCAATCGCCATATATGCGCTGTTTGACTTAGGTGCAGTAGCAAGCAAGATAACCGCCTCAGCTAGAGGAATACGAGCCTCAGGTAAGCCGAGCTGCATGGCACTATCTACACAGGCTTTGACAATCGGTACTGCCTGCGGATATGCAAGACCGATATCTTCACTTGCGATTACAAGCAGTCTGCGTGAAAGCGAAATAATATCACCTGCAGCAATAAGCCGTGCTGCATAGTGGATCGCTGCATTCTCATCAGATCCACGAATAGATTTCTGCAAGGCGGAAAGCAGATCATAATGCTGATCGCCATCACGGTCATAACGCATGTTACTGCGCTGTGTAAGTTCCATAGCAAGCTCAAGAGATATATTACCATCAACAGCGGTAAGTGCGCATAATTCCACTGTATTGAGGGATTTGCGAACGTCTCCCCCGCAACCACGGCTGATGTATTTCACAGCATCGTCATCCAGCTTGTATTCAATATTGTTCTCCTTAGAAAGAGCGTCAAAACCACGTTTGATAGCTTTTTCAAGCTCCTCCGGTGTAACGGGCTTGAATTCAAATACTGTGCTTCTGGAGAGAATGGCATTATATACATAGAAATACGGATTTTCTGTAGTAGATGCAATAAGAGTAATACTGCCATCCTCAATGTATTCCAGCAAGCTCTGCTGCTGCTTTTTATTCAGAT
>JAZKZL010000381.1:0-1421 GCA_045612645.1 Oscillospiraceae bacterium | reverse complement strand
ACTGCGGCTTCATCACCCGAATGAAAGCACCCTGCGCCTTTGACAACCCCGATATGTACACGCCCGAAAACCAGCTTTTTGGCGATGAGATAACGGACAAAAAGCACTTCACCGAGTTCGGTGCGAAAGCCGACGGCAGCGTTAGTCCTACCGCTCCGAGCGATATCGTAGCTCTGATGAATGCGATGAATTTCACCGCAAACGACGGCTGTGCAAAGCACTGGCGTATCCGCCACGGCGCGGCGGACAGGGACACCTCCTTTGCGATATCCGCAATGCTTGCGCAGTGCCTTATTGCCGAGGGAAAGAGCGTTGATTACTTTCTTCCCTGGGGCGTTCCTCACAGCGGCGATTACGACCTCGAGGAGCTTTTTAAGTGGATGGACGAGATATGTAAGTGAATAGCAAACATCGGCGGAGAATGCACTCCGCCGATGTTGTTTATTCATCACTGTTGATTATCTTCAATGCCTCATCAAGCGTCATTTCGCCACGCACTACTTTCAGCATAAGCGAACGCTGCTCGTCAGAGATTTTAAAACCCTCCATCTTCATGGAAGCTATTGCATTGTCAACAGCACGCTCGGGTGTCATTTCTGCCATACTTAACACCACCCTTTAAGCAGACTGGTATATCGTTACCCCCGTCCGCAGTATCTCACTTTCTATCACCGAGCCCGGCTCGATATCCTGAATGTCGATAAGGTCAACAGGGCAGTCCACCGAGCTGCAGACATCCTCCAGAAGTCCGAAGAACGACAGCCCTTTCAGACCGCTGTCAACCATAATATCGAGGTCGCTGCCTGTGGAGGAACTTCCCCTGCTTGCCGAGCCGAAAAGCACTACCTTACGGACATTGTGGCTCTTAAACACAGGCACCAGCCGTTCCTTTATCTCGTTGATGTTATAAGGCATAGTCATTCTCCTTTCCGTGTAGCTTTACTATATTGTACCACCATTCCCGCAAAAAATCAAGCGCAAAGACAAAGCGGTCAGGAGAACTGACCGCTTTAAACTATTATTCACAGGCAATGTAGATATCCATACTCTCTCCATCGGTTTCAAAGCAAGGGATAATGCCCTCCCAGACGTGCTTCAAGCTGTTTATCTTCATATACTCGTCGATAGCCTTATAGCCGTTCGGGATGACCACAAACGGATTGTCAAACGGACTCTCTATATGCACAGCCGCATATTTCTGCGCTTTCTGCTCCTTTATCTCAAGGCCGTCGGGGGCGAGCTCATCAGGCAGTACCCATGCGGCGGTGTAGCCGTGCATATTGTACACATTTATCTGCTCCTGAGAAAGGTACGGGAAATCCCAGCCTATGACCTTAGGAGAATCAACGCCGTGTTCCTTTGCGATCTTATATATCCTGTCAAGTGCGTCACCCTCGGGGTTGGTGCTTATGGCGGTGTAT
>JAZKZL010000380.1:0-8664 GCA_045612645.1 Oscillospiraceae bacterium | reverse complement strand
TTTGCCGAGATATTCTGCTCTGAAACGTTGGGTAAAGCTCTTGCGGAAATGCTGTCAGTACCCTATGCATCCATAAATGTTATGCGGTTTGACGGTGCATCGGTATGTCCGATCAGTTTTGACAGCTCTCCTGCACTGAGCGATGTTTATTCCGTGATCAACGAGGGCTTTGATATTGAATTTGAGCCATGGTATCTCGATATGTCCCACCGTGTAAGACACGGAGTCAGCCGCTGCTGCTTGCTTGAAGATAAAGCTGCACTGGTCATCCAGCATGACATAAACGGCGAGGCTCTCATCTCGCAGGTAGCCTGCCGTAAAGCATTCAGAGGGCAGGGGATAGCTTCACGCTTAGTGAGAGCGGTCTCGGCATCGCTGACACCCTCGGAAATATATGTTATCTGCGAGGATGCTCTGATACCATTTTATGAACACTGCGGTTTTGCCTTTGCCTGCAAAAAAACTGTTATAACAAGGTGAATCTGATATGTCAACTTCTCCCACCGAAAGTATAAGTATTAAGCAGAAATTCCCCGAAATAAGCTCCTTTGTATTGCATATTCTTGCCATGCTTTTTATGCTGTGCGATCACCTGTGGGCAACTGTAATATCAGGCAACGATTGGCTCACCTGCATAGGCAGACTTGCATTTCCGATTTTTGCATTCATGGTAGTCGAGGGATATTTCCACACAAAGAACCTGAAAAAATACACTCTTCGTCTGCTGATATTTGCGCTTATATCCGAGATACCGTTCAACCTGATGTACAGCAGTGGATTTGTTTTCCCTTTTCATCAGAATGTGCTGTGGACATTCCTTATCGGCATCGGAGCCATCCGTCTCAATGAGTTTGCACGAAAAAAAGATAAGCTATGGCTGCGGATACTGACAGCAGTTGCAACTGTCGGCATAGGTTATCTCTTCGGTATCATAACTTTTGTGGACTACAACGGCGCAGGAGTTCTGACAATACTGGCATTTTACTTTTTCAGAGGATGCAAATGGTGGTGCTTTCTCGGACAAGCCGCTACTCTTATTTACATAAACTTTGAGCTTCTGAGCGGCCTGCATTATGAGTTATCGCTGTTTGGCGGCACTGTTATGTTCCCTCAGCAAGGTATCGCTGTGTTAGCCCTCGCTCCGATATGGCTGTACAAAGGTCGGCAAGGGTATCACAGAAAGTGGTTTCAGTATCTGTGCTATGCGTTTTATCCTATGCATATGTTGCTGCTGTTTATCATCAGATCATTCATATGATTTCTGTGCTGCTGATAGAATAAATTAAAATAATCGATGTTCAAATTTCAATAGAAAAATAACCAAAAGGCTGTTGTAAACCAATACAACAGCCTTTAATGTTATTCAATTATAGTGATGTGATTCGCCAGCTTCAGCTTGCAGAGCCTTTCATCCTTGCCGTCCTTACGGAGAATCCTCACCGCATTGCCGTTGGAGTACACGATATCGCCGTTATCTATAATGCGGTAATCCATAACGCCTTTTTTCAGCACAGTCTCCTCGCCTTTGGTGTTCCTTATCAGAACCCAGTCCGATGGGATAATGCCCTCGTCGGAGCTGTCTGAAAGTCTCTGTGCCTTTATTATATTGCCCTCAACGAAAAGCTCCCTCTCATCCGCAGTACGGGATTTTGCGGGATTTCTGCCGCCTGTGCGCAAAGGCTCGCCGCCGAAAGCCATTGAGAAAACGCTCAGAAATCCGCCGATCGCCTTTACTATTCTGTAAGGGAAGAGGATAATATCCATCAGCAGGTTGCTGTCCTTCTTTGTAGGCTCATATTTTCTCTTGATGTAGTAGAGGTTTCCATCGGCGTCATCCGAGGGCTTTATGTAGTCAAACCCATCGTTTGCCACCAGTTCATCCAACGCACCCGAACTTTCGTCATACCAGCATATCGAGCATGGACTCTTTTCCATCACCTGACCGCTCTGATTTCTCGCGTAACCCATGGCTGTATAGAAGATCTTACTGCTGTCCTTTTTTGAGATAAACGGATGAGTTTCACTGGTGAATCCCTCGGTTATCTGTGAAACATCTCCATTTTCCATATTCACAATGCCTATGTGGCGCTCATATCTTCCCATTGCGCAGGTGAGAACACACTTCTCACCATCTGAGTAAACTCCCGTGAGATCGTATTCCTTGTTTGCAAAGATATAGCTTTCGTCGCCGCTTTCGGTATCTTTGCGGTACATTCCACCCATTCCGTCGGTAAATGTGCAGTAGAGCAGCTTATCGCCGAAACATCCCAAAGAGCGCAGCAGCGGCTCTCCGTGAGCAGTTTCGTCGCCATATTCTTTCTGCTCTACGTTCATGAATTTGGCGCCCTTGCCTGTGGTTTTCCACTCATCACGCTGCTTCATGCGCTGTAATGTTGCAAGGTAATTCGTTACACGCTGACATTCTACGGTTGTAGTTTTGCCATTTTCAATGAGCTGTAATTCACCCTCGCTGATACAGTATATCTTCATATGCGATTCCACCTTTATTTGTAGATATATTCCACATTGTTTACGATGAATCTGTTTCTTCCGCCATTCATCTCTATATCTTCTTTTTGTATAATGCCCATCCAGTCGGAGGATGTAACGAGCTTTACAGAGCTATCGGAGTTTGTCAGATATAATTTGTTGTTGCCGTTAAGGCTGCCGATGGCGAGCGCGTTGTCGCCTTCGGCTGTTATCTGCATACTCGCCTTGTTGATCTCAAAGTGTGTGTTTCCGCTGAGTGCTGCAATTGCAGAGCATTTATCTGCAGCAATATTGAACACAGCACTTGCCTCGGAGATCCTTGCGGTACATTCTTCTCCCTCAATGCTGCCTATACCGACAACCTCACTGCCTGAAAGATACAGCTTGACCGAGGAATGCCTTATATCAGCAGAGGTGTTGCCGTTAAGAGAACCTATGCCGACACCTTGCTGAAGTGTAAATGTCATATCAATGTCGCTGGCAAAAATATTTATATTTGTGTCAGCGCTGAACGCACCGATACAAGCACCGATATAACCTCTCATGTCGAAGCTGTAGCGTCCCTTTTCAAGTGTTATTTTGCCGCCTAGACCTGATCCGATACAAACACCTGAAGCGGACTCGTTTCGGATGGAGATTCCTTGTTCAAAGATCAGCTCGCCGTGGGCAGCGCCTTCCTCGTTTCCTATTCCATAGAAACAGAAGCCATCGACATTTATCGAAAGATCACCGATGCCGCAGCAGGTGAACTTTGAGCTTTCGGGCACTCGTATGCCACCTTTGTTGAGCTTGCTGTTGCCTGAAAGAACCAACCTCACGTCACAGCCATCGTCTATATTTATACAAGGTCTGTTTTTGCCGCTGATCATATTAACATTATCAAGAGTGATACTGCCTGAAAAATCCTTGTCTACCTCAACTCGTATTGCGGTTTCAACTTCAGGTGTTCCCGATAATATGACATCGCTGCAATCATTTCCAATGTGAACAGAGGTGTATCCATTCTTGACCAGTCGTTCAAGCAATATCCGCTCATTACTGTCAGCGGTGTAGATGTGCAGCTTTATTCCGTCCTCCCATTCCTGACGGCATCTTATGATCTCCTGCTTGATTTCGTGTTGTATCGATTCTATCACGGCACGGGCAGGGCGGGCGGTATAATAACCCTGTATCAGATCGGCACCGAGAGAAATGACGGTCTGCAGTTCCTCTGATGTCTCAACACCCTCAGCCAAAGCAAGTATTCCGTTATCATGGCAGAAGTTGATGATCTCACGAACGAAATGACGCTTTTTCTGATCGTCCTGTATGCCGCTGAGCAGGGAACGGTCGATCTTTACAAAATCAGGCATATATCTCAGCAGATTCTGAACATTGGAATAACCTGTACCGTAATCATCAATGGCGATTTTAACATTCAGATCACTGTATGTTTTTTTGATAGCGTTAAGCTCATTATCATCAAGCTCAGCCTGCTCAGTCATTTCCACGATCACTCTGTCAGAGTATACGGAAAGCAGTTCTTCAACAGTACGCATGTCATCGTCGGCAAGAATTGTTTTCGGGATGCTGTTGATGAAAACACGTCTGCTTCCGAAGAACTCGTAATTCTTGTCCAGTATACCTATCAGATTAAGAACGTTCAGGAAAGTTGCACGTTCCACATCGTTGAGTCTGTTGCTGTGTTCGGCGTATTTTATGATATGATACGGACTTGGACAGATGTCGCTTTCAGGCCGCATAAGTGCCTCATACGCGAATATTTCACCATTACGGGCATCTACGATAGGCTGGAAGTGGTAATTGAACAGATTCTGTGTAATTACACGGTCAGCTTCCGCAAATTCAGCCTGCTGCTGCGCGGAAAGCTCAGTATCGGTGACGCAAAGGTCGTCTGAGGCGTTCTGCCGCAGGGCAATGAGCTGACCGCACAGTGTGCGTATGTCATCCACAATTGCAGTAAAACGATCGTCATTGCCAACCCCGAGCATGGGAGAATATTGCTTAAAAAGAGCATCGGCATCGGCATCTGAGCGCAATGCAGATATCTTGCTGAGCATTTCATGCAGGTATACCAATTTATTATCCATTATGTACTCCTAACCATGTTAAAAAGATACCTGTTTAATTATACCATATTATTCCCTGCAAATCAAGTAGAAGATAAGTGTTTGAGGCTTTTCCTAACCAAAAGTAACTATCAGATCACAGCGTTACCTCAGGATCGCCGATTTCTTCATTTCCCAAATATGACATATAGGGCTTACCTTCATAATAATTCATGATCTGCCGTCTCAGCTTTGAGGGATAAAGAGGCTGCTGATTCAGTGTGGAAATATCAAGCCATTCTATACCTATCTGATTAGTATCAGCTTGAAGATTGGCATCATCTATAATACCGATATATTCACAGGCAAATACCATATCAATGCGGTGAAAGCTTTCGCCGTGAACGCCTTCGATCGTAAATAGCAGGTCTTTGCATTCCACGGCAATCCCAAGTTCTTCTGCGACTTCACGGCATACTGTTTCAGATAATAATTCCTCCGGCTCCTGTCCGCCACCCGGCATGATGAACCATTCTTCGTTGCCGTCGCTTATTTTGATTGCAGCCATTTTTCCGCCTCTGATGATAAGCGCTTTAGCAGAATTGCGTATCTCTCTTTTCATACGAACCTCCCGATCATTAAATATTTCTGTATTTCACTATTTGCTCATAAATATTAAATGCGCTCCTGCGTATAGCAGGGACGCATTTGCTATATTGTTTCAAGTGGATAAACAAAGAAATTCCGTTGAACCTGAAACCGTAACAAGGAGGCTGAAACCATAGATAGTTCAATAGATTGGAACTTACTTAACTAACTCTCATCTTTTGGTGATACATTAGCAAACTGATTGCCGCCTTTCACAATCGTGAATGTGGTAGATACTTCGCCATTCGGTATCATATTACCACCCGCCATTCCACCCATGTCATTGGGAGGCGTCATGCCTGCGGGTATTTCAGGAGGTTCACCGTTAGGCGTTTGGGATGGCTCACCATTTGGATGTCCAGGTTTTTCTTGCCCCTCTGGAACTTCAGGCGGCACAATACCTTGTGGCGGTTGTTCTCCATTGGGCATTTCAGGTCTATTACCCTGCGGCGTTCCACCATTCATATTCTGCATTGCACTTGCTGTTAACTGAATATTATCCTGCCAGAAAGTATATTCCCCTGGAGAAAGCTCGTCGCCCGTAATAATTAGATAGGTAAAGGCATTTGTGGGAGCATATTCCCCAACTGCCTCGCCAGAAGAATTTTTGAGGGTATAGGTGTCATTACCATTCTGTCCGTTTGCAAAGCTGAATACCGCATAGGTTTGATTGCCACCTGCAATATGGTCAAACATATTACCAGAAGCAACTACTTTGCCGCCATTGATATAGATGCCCATGTCAGAATCAATGCCTGCATCGCCACTGATTGCACAGGCCTGTGCAATTACAGTACCGCCATTGATTACAAGCCAGCCATTTGAATCGATGCCATCACCCTCACCGGTACAGCCGTTGCAAAGGATGTTTAGTGTGCCTCCATTAATTGTAGTGACGGAAACATTATCTTCATTTGTGTTAATACCGTCATTGCCCGATGAAATGTTGATAGTGCCTCCATTGATGGTAAGATGAAGTTCGGTGTCGAGACCCTCGTTTTCAGCGGTGATATTCAGGATACCATTGCCTTTTGAGCCTCCGTTGATATTCATGGTTTTCTTGGAATAGAGTGCGCCATCGTACTTGTGAAGCTTCTTGCTGTTTACTACTTCGGTTCCATCCTCATTGAGTTCATAAGACTTGTAAATCTTTGCCACATAAGAACCATTGATGTTGTTTTCTGTGCCATCAGCAATGATAACATTTGCTCCTGCTTTTGTTGTGTCTACATCTTTGGTTGCTGTTTCTTCGTCGCTGCTGCAACACTCATACACATTGTAGAAAATGATTGCAGGGGCAACAGTACAGGTAATATCGACACCATTGAGAATGATGGTAACAACCGCTTCTGGATTATCTTCCGCGTCTTCACCAAGGTCAACCGCAATCTGCCCTAATGAAAGTTCACCACTCAAGATATATCTGCCAGGCTTTGTGACATGCACAACAGTATGAGCATCTGCCTCGTTCTGCTCATGAGCATCTTCGGTTGTTCCTTCGCCATAGGTAAAGTCCTGACCCGCAAGATAAAACACAATATCGTTTGTGGCATAGACCGCCTGCGAACTGTCGCTTGTTATCTCGTTTCCGTCAACTGTAATTTGACTGTCGGAAAGGTTGATTTGAACGCCTTCAGGTTTTGGGGAGATAACGCTACAAGCCGAAAGCAAAAGAGAAAGTACGATGAAACAAGCCAATGATTTTTTCATTATTACACCTCGTCAAATTCCAATTTGTCCAACTAATTATATCGTATCCAATTTCAAAATACCGCCAAACGAGAAAAAGGTTGATAGTTTAAATACCAGTGGTATCAAAGCTATCAACCTTTTTTTGGTCGGAGTGACAGGATTCGAACCTGCGGCATCGAAGTCCCAAACTTCGCGCGCTACCAACTGCGCCACACCCCGTTTTGACTATAATATTATACTATATCAACTCGGATTTGTCAAGATGTAACCGATTAAAATTTTGTCGATCAAATTTTAACAAAATTACATAATACAATATATTGACATTTTGGTGTTTTTGCTGTAAAATATAAATATCTTGTAATCTGAAAGGAGTAATATTATGGGATTAATTAAAGCAGCAATAAATGCTGTATCCGGCACTTTAGCGGATCAGTATAAGGAATACTTTTATTACGATGCAATGTCATCCGATATTCTTGCAGCTAAGGCTCACAAGCGTGTAGGTGGCAGAGGCACCAACAGCGGTTCTGATAACATTATTACTAACGGCTCTGCTATTGCAGTAAACGAGGGTCAGTGCGCACTCATCGTAGCTGATGGCAAGGTAGTTGAAGTGGCGGCAGAGGCCGGCGTGTTCGAGTATAAGTCCGATATGTCTCCCTCCGTTTTTGCAGGTGAACTCGGCGATGCCATCATGAACACCCTGAAGGATCTCGGCAGCAGAATCACACATGGCGGTGAAGCTGCCCGTGATCAGCGTGTTTACTACATCAACACTAAGGAGATCCTTGACAACAAGTACGGCACTGTAAACCCCATTCCTTTCCGTGTTCTGGATAAGAATATCGGTCTGGATCTGGATGTAACACTGCGTTGCAACGGTGAGTATACATACCGTATCACAAACCCTGTTCTGTTCTATACAAATGTATGCGGTAATGTTCCGGATGTTTACCGCAGAAATACACTCGACAGCACACTGAAGTCTGAAGTTGTTACTGCACTTCAGCCTGCGCTTGCTAAGATCTCCGAGCTCGGCGTAAGACCCAGCGGTCTGCCTGCACATACTCTCGAGATCTGCGACGCTCTGAACGAGATCCTCTCCAAGAAGTGGGGCGATCTCCGTGGTCTGCACATCGAGTCCTTTAACATGAATCCTCCCACACTTCCCAAGGAGGATCAGCAGATGATCTCCGATCTTCAGCGTAAGGCTGCGGTATCCCGTGATTCTGCTATGGCAACATATAGCTTGCTGGAAGGTCAGAACGAGGCTATGAAGATGGCTGCAAGCAATTCCAACGGTGCTATGATGGGCTTTATGGGCATGGGAATGGCTCAGCAGGCAGGTTTTGGCGCTCAGGGTCTGATGGCTATGCAGCAGGCACAGCAGCAACAGCAGGCTATGGCTCAGCAGCAGATGGCAGCTGCAGCACCTGCTCCTCAGTCTGCTCCCGCAGCTCCTGCGGCTAACACATGGAAGTGCAGCTGCGGTACTGATAACACAGGCAAGTTCTGCGCTAACTGCGGCACGCCCAAGCCCGCTGACTCCAACTTCTGGAGCTGCTCCTGCGGCGCACAGAATAAGGGCAAGTTCTGCTCTGAGTGCGGCAAGCCCAAGCCTGCAGGCGCACCTCTCTACAAGTGCGATAAGTGCGGTTGGGAACCCGAGGATCCCAAGAATCCTCCTAAGTTCTGTCCCGAGTGTGGCGATCCCTTCGACGCTGACGATATTGTATAATTCGTAGTAATGAGCCTCTCCCTGATCAGGGAGAGGCTCATTACT
>JAZKZL010000379.1:0-8070 GCA_045612645.1 Oscillospiraceae bacterium | reverse complement strand
CCGGTATAATCCTCTATCTGCAGCAGTGCAAGCAGGGAGGTGTCCGTACCCTGAGTGATCGCAGATATGAAATGTGCGTAGGAATATACAGGCAGCTTTGTGTTGAAATTCTGTGCAACATCAGGCGGGACGCCTATATATCCTGCGGTGATATCCTCGTCATCCTCTGCAATAAATACGCTCAGATTGCTGTAGATGTCTTTGTGGAGCATATTTTCAATAATGCTGCAGAATGTGTCGTGCTCGGGCAGCGAAGTGATATCAAGCAGCTTTGTGATGTTCTGATCTGCCTTGACGGTGCGATCCTTGTGGTCTATCAGGAATGCGCCTATTTCAGGTATGTTTTCAGAGAATGTTTTCCATCCTGTGCCGAATATAGTCTCCCAGTTTTTCATATGAATCGAACTTCCTTGTTAAAATTTAAGTGATAACTATACAAATTAAGTATATACTTAAAAAAATACATTGTCAATGTGTTTTTATACAATCGTCGATTTGTATAAGTATTGATACAATTACTTGTTGAAATGAGCCAGTACGAAAACTGCGGGTGAGTTCCAGTATATGGTTATCTCGTTCAGGGAATAGCACCTGTCGTCGTCTGCAAAGCATTTCATTGCGGGACTTCCTTCGGGTATCAGCAGCCTCGCGTCGGGATCGCTGCGGTATTTGTTCGGGCCGCCGCTTACCATACCTGGAATACATTTGTCGATACCGTCTGCAGCGGTAGGTCTCAGATGCGGATAATTGATTGAACGTGCGCCCGTGCCGCTGACATAGCTGATGCCGAGCGGGTCTCTGCCGAGGATATAGTGAAGCTGCTCAGCGGCAGCCGTGCTGTAGCGCTCGTCGCCTGTAAGACGCTCTGCGATAAGCATCAGCATTGCGTTTTTCAGCACGCCCATATTACTGCCCCAGCCGAATTCGTATTCCCTCAGTGAGCATCCGTAGCCGCAGCTTTCCGCTTCACTTACTGCGTTATAGGCTCTGCTTACCATGCGCTGTCTGAATATTCCGCTTACTACGCTGTCTGCATTCTCCGAGAGGATATACGACAGCATTCCTATGCAGTCCATTCCTGTGTATCCGAGAGATACCTGCATTTCCTCGCGTTGGCTGTATTCCTTTATTGCAGTGTGATATTTTTCTTCGCCTGTTGTGGCGAAAAGCTCAGTCGCAGCCCAGAATCGGTTGCCGATATCGTCGCGCTCGCCGTAGCTGCCTGTGGTGCATTCTTTAATATTTTCAAAAAGATAGTCGGGATTGGCTTCAAGCCATGAGTAGCTAAGAAGCGCTCTTTCCAGCAGCTTGTCCGCATAAGCTCCGTCAAAGCTGCGGTATATCCTGCTTGCAAGAGCGAGAACAGCCGCCGTATCAGCCGCTGCCATTGATGATGGCGGCAGCAGATAAAGCTGAGCGGTATCATCCTCAGGCATGACGAACGGTGCGTGGTGCTGAGTGGTCAGTTTGTGGTAAACTGCGCCGTCGCTGCGCTGGAGCTTCATTATCCAGTCAAGCTCCACACGGCATTCGCAGAGGATGTCAGGCTCGTTACTGCCGCTTTCAGGGATATTCAGATTCTGCTTTTTAAATACATCGGGGTAGAAGCTGTAAGCATAAAGCAGGTGAGAGAGCGCACAGGCTCCCGCAGTGACATATCTGCCGTAATCTCCTGCATCGTGCCAGCCGCCCGTAACATCGGGAGCCTCGCTGCCGTCAGACCATATCAGAGCCTTGCCTGTGTGGCAGGCGCCGTGCCTGAAAACGCCTGCATGGCGCTCATCAAGTCCGCAGCCGCATCTGAGATAATAGAACGCCTTTGTAACATCATTAAAGCAGGAATGGTATACATCATTGCCGATGATGATATTGTCCGATACTTCGCCGTCAGGAAGCAGGATTCGGTATGTTCCGCATTCCTTTATTGCGGAAATATCTGCTATACGCAGTTCTTCGCCTGATTTTCCGCTGAAACCCATAAATTCAGTCTTTCCTGTAAGGAGGATATTTCCGTCGCTATCAATTACCTGAAAGCTGTCGCAGGGAGTAGTTATGGTTGCGCGCTTTGCCATATCAGGGAGATAACCCGCCTGGTTCGTGAAAATGTGTTTTTCCTGAGTCATAGTATCCTCCGTATTGGTGATATTTTACATATCATACTATATAGATATCTGTTTGTCAAGGGGTCTTTACAAATTACTGTTTTAGATGTATACTATTATATAGTAATACTGATAAATGAAAGGAAAAAACGATGAAAATAATGAGAAAGCTTGAGGCAGGCTTGCTTGCTGCCGTTATTGCGCTGACTTGTGCGGGTTGCTCGGAGCCTACGGTATCGGAGGGTCAGTCTGTTGCTGAGGTAACTTCCTCTGCTGTCACCGTCGTCACTTCTGCTGTGCAGGAGGAGATACCTGATGAAAGTATAGCTGCGGATAGCACCTCTGCTCCCATGACGGAGCAGCAGATTCCTGAGGATACTGTTACCGAAAGCACGACCACCGCCGCTGCAACATCCTCGTCTGCTGCGTTGTCTGCCGAAAGCACTACTGCCGCTGCGACAGCTCCTCCGAAAGAGATCATTGCGCCTGAGGAAAAGCCCCAAGAAAAAACGTTGGCTGTCTCCTGCACTGTTGCGAATACATGGCAGGAGGACGGTATGGAGTGCAGTCAGGTGGATGTGGTTATAACCAACAATACGGGCGCGCCCACCGAAAAATGGAGCATAAAGCTTGACCTCGGTCAGCAGGCGGAGATCATGCAGTCGTGGAATGTGAGCATATCTTCGCAGGGTGACACGGTTTTGGCAGCGAACGTTGATTATAACGGCTCTATTGCCGAGGGCGGCGAGACAACATTCGGTTTTATAGTTAAAACGGCAAAGCCTATAACTTCTTTTTCTGCAAATGGCGGAGCAGGATCCGCACCCTCACAGCAAAAGCCTCAGACTACAACTGCAACAGCAGCAACAACCACTGCAGCCCCTAAGCCGCAGCAGCCTGTTATTGAAGCAACGAACAGAGCAGGCCTTGTATCGGTACACGGACAGCTTTCGGTAAAGGGTACCGATCTTGTGGATAAGAACGGAAAGCCTGTGCAGCTGCGCGGTGTTTCCACTCACGGCATACAGTGGTTTCCTGCCTTTGCCAACAAGGAAGTGTTCAGGTATCTGCGTGATGAGTGGAAGATAAACGTCATCCGCCTTGCAATGTACTCGGGCGCAGGCGAGGGCTACACCGACGCCACCAAGGCAGGTATCGAGCAGACTGTTCAGAATGCAGTTGACGCAGCCATCGAACTTGATATGTACGTTATTGTTGACTGGCATGTTTTGCAGGATCAGTCACCGCAGGTGCGCAAGGCTGATTCGCTGAGATTTTTTAAATACATGTCCGAAAAATACGCGGATTATCCTAATATCATTTACGAGATCTGCAACGAGCCTAATGGTTATGCTACCTGGAGCGGCGATGTAAAGCCTTATGCCGAGGAGGTCATCCCTGTTATCCGTGCTAATGATCCCGACAGTGTGATCATCGTCGGCACGCCCACATGGTCACAGGACATAGACAAGGCGCTTGCGGATCCGCTCAGCTACGAAAACGTGATGTATGCTCTGCATTACTATGCCGCAACTCATACCGACTGGCTGCGCGACAGGCTGAAGAGCTGCTATAACAGCGGACTCCCCGTTATGGTAACGGAGTTCGGCAATTGCGATGCCTCGGGCAACGGCAGAAACGATTTCGAGCAGGGTAGAAAATGGCTTGAGCTGCTTGATAGTCTGAATATCAGCTATATGAACTGGTCGCTATGCGATAAGGCGGAGGCGGCTTCGCTGCTGAAACCGGGAGCAAGTCCCACAGGCGGCTGGAATGACAGTAATCTCACTGATAACGGAAAATTCATGAGAGACTGGTTCGTAAACCATTCATAACTTCTTACCCGATATCTTTACGGATATCGGGTATTTCCTTGACAGAGGCTGAATTTGCTGATATAATTAATTGAGCTTTATTTATGATATACAGGAAGGTGTTGTATGAAAAGATATATAAGAGCGGCAGCAGCGGCACTTGCATTGTGTTTGTGTCTCAGTGGCTGTGGCGTTAGCGAGCCTGTTGTGAGCGAGCGCATCCCTGATGAGACTACTCTGTTCACCCGCCCCAAGACTACCGCCAAGGAGGAGACAAGCACTCCCGAACAAATAGTCTCCGATCGCTCGGAATATGAGGAGAGCGGCTCAAAGCTCTCTATGGTGGATGGCGAATATAATATCGATCGACTTTCGCGAGAGCAGGAGAGACCCATGGGCGGTGATGATTGGACGGTACTCGTCTATCTCTGCGGCACGGATCTTGAAAGCGAGGCTATTGCGGCGTATCTGGATATTCAGGAGCTGCTCAGCGGCAAGTGTGCCGACGGCGTGAATGTCATTTTCCAGACAGGCGGCACCAACGACTGGTATGACGCGTCTTTCAACGAACTGCGCTGTCAGCGCTTTATCGTGGGTGAGAGCGGTCTTGAGCTTGTGGATGAAAAGCTGGTTTCAAATATGGGAGATCCCTCTACACTTTCTGATTTCGTAAAGTGGGGTGCGAAGAATTACCCTGCAAATAACATGGGGCTTATCTTCTGGAATCACGGCGGCGGAAGTATCAGCGGTGTCTGCTTTGATGAGCGTTTCAATTATGACAGTCTGACGCTTACTGAGATAGATAAGGCGCTTAACGACTCCTTTGACAGCATGACCGAGAAGTTTGAGTTCATCGGCTTTGACGCCTGTCTCATGGCTACTCTCGAAACAGCCAATATCCTTGTTCCGTATGCAAATTACATGATAGCCTCACAGGAATCCGAGCCTGCGGGCGGCTGGGATTACACCGCACTGCAGAGCTATCTTGCGTATAATAAGGGCGCGGATGGCGTTCAGCTCGGCACAGAGCTGGGAAACTCCTATTACAGGCAGTGTGAGATGATGAGGGCTGATTCCTGGGCAACATTTTCTGTTGTGGATCTTTCGAAGATAGACCCTCTGCTTCGTGCGTTCAACCATGCTGCAAAGGATATGTATGAATACCGCAAGTTCACCGATGTGGTGCGTGCTGTGCGTGAAGCCGACAATTTTGGCGGAAACAATAACAGCGAGGGCTACTCTAATATGGTGGATCTCGGCAGCATGATGCTGCAGTGTGATAAATTTATCGATAACGCCGATGAAGTGATAAAGCTGCTGGATGATGCGGTAGTATACATGAAGAACGGCAGGCTTCACGAGGGTGCAACAGGTCTTTCAGTGTATTATCCTCTTGCGGTTCAGGGATCGTATGAGCTTTCCACCTTTGCGGATATCTGTCCGGGTACATTCTATCTCGCCTTTGTTGATAAGGCTGCATACTGCGCGGCTGGTAATGACGCTTATGATTATTCCGATGAAAGCTTTTTCGGCGATTTCGAGGATATCTGGGATATCGGCTATACAGGCGGCGATTATTCTACCAACACAGATTCCTTCGCCGATTACGATGAAAGCAGCACCATAAAGATCGATGATGTGTACTTTGCTTCTGATACTACATATACAGTAAAGCTTGAGAGCATGGAGAATCTCAGCTTTGCAGCCTGCAGTGTTTTCATGTGGAGCGACAGCCTCGGTTACATTTATATCGGCTCGGATGATGATGTAATATGTGACAGGGATCACAAGCTTATCGGAGATAACTTCAACGGCAGCTGGATCAGCCTTGACGACGGTCAGCCACTTGCTATCGAGGTCATCGATCAGAATGACGATTACAGTATTTACACCTGCGAGATAATGCTTAACGGCGAGTACAACAATCTGCGCATCGAATATAACTGGAACACATCTTCGTGGAGTATTGTCGGTGCATGGGCAGGCATTGACGCACTGACAGGTATGGCGTCCCGTGATATAGTGGCACTGCAGGAAGGCGATGTGATCCAGCCTGTATATGTTTATGTGGATGGCGAGAACGACGGATACATAACAGGTGATGAGTATGTTATTACCGATGCAACAGAGCTTTCCTATCAGCCGCTTCCTTCGGCTGAATATACCTACAGCATCACACTCTACGATATCTACGGCAACTGGTATTTCACGCCGTTTGTCACATTTGTTGTTGAGGAGGATGGTTCGCTGTCCTATTACCCCGATGAACTGAATGATGTTGAGTTCTGATATTAATGGAGCAATATGCGCATGAAACTGATAAAACCAAGATTTTACGATGATTTTATATGCATAGCCGAGCGCTGCACCGATAATTGTTGTATCGGTTGGGAGATCGATATAGATCCTGTATCGTTGGAGCGTTTCGACAAAGTGGGCGGAGAATTCGGAGAGAGACTTCGTGCGGCGATACACCGCCGTGCTGATGTCTGCACCTTTGCATTCGGCGAGGGCGAGCGCTGTGCGCTTCTGCGTGAGGACGGCAGGTGTGAGCTGATACTGCACGAGGGCGAGGACAGCCTTTGCGATATCTGCGCCCTTCACCCGAGATACTTCGGCTGGTATAACGGAATAAAGGAGGCGGGTCTGGGACTATGCTGCGAGGAGATCTGCCGCCTTATGTTTGCGGATAGAGCACCGCTTACCTTTACGGAGTCAGAAATAGGTGAAGAGTGGGAGGAGAACTGCTCCGAGGAGCTGCTGCAATATCTGATAGCGGCAAGAGCGCGGCTTTTCTCTATTCTTCAGAACAGGGAACACTCCTTTGCTGACAGACTTGTAAGTGCAGCGGATTTCGTTCGTGCGGTGCAGGAGTGCCTTGATAACGGAGAACTGAATATTCCCGATATTCAGCTGTCGCAAGCCGAAAAGCCTGAAACCCGCGATATTGCAGCAGTGATAAAGGGATTGATACATCTCTGGAACCGTACCGAGAGCATAGGTGCAGAGTGGGATGCGCATGCTGAGAGAATTGAAGCCAATTGCGAGCAGTTAGCGGCGGCATTTGGCGGATTTCTTGAAAAAAGCAGTGAAGAGATGTGGAGATATGAGCATCTGGCGGTGTATTTCTGCTATCGCTATTTCCTAAATGGCGTATTTGAAGGCGAGATCGTCAGCCGTTTCGGTTTTGCTATTATGTCTGTGCTGGCGGTCGCGTTGTCAGATTGCCTGAGCGATATTGACGGATGTCTAACAGATTGGCAGAGGATACTGAATCTGAAGCTCTATTCAAAGCAGATGGAGTATTCCGAGGATAATCTGGAGCTTGCTTACGATGCGGTGTGGGATACAGCATGGCTCGTACCCGAGAACATCGCAGACTGCTTTGCATAATAAGAAAGATCGGGAAGTGTGTACTTTCCGATCTTTTTGTCATATTTCGAGAGTTCTTATATCTATATAATGAGGTATGATATCAGCAAAACTGCCGTCTTTTCTCCTGAAACCTGCAGGGATCGTGCCAAGCTGTGTGAATCCAAGCTTTTTGTAGAGTGCCAGTGCAGGAGCATTGGTGCTTACCACCGCATTAAACTGCAGCACGCCGAAGCCAAGCTCCCCGCATTTTCTCAGGCAGTCGGTAACGAGTGCCTCGCCGATGTGCTGACCTCTGTAGTCCGCTGCCACCGCATAGCTGGCATTTGCAATATGTCCGCACCTGCCGATATTGTTCGGATGCAGGATATATAGTCCCAAAATGTTGCCGTTGTCGTTTATCGCCACTCCTGTATGGCTCTGTTCGGAAAAGAATGTCATAGCGGTATCAAGAGTAAGCGTTTCTTCCTGAGGGAATGCCTCGCCCTGTTCGACAATGTCGTTCCATATCTTCAGCATTGAAGTAATATCTGTAGGCAGAAAGCCACGTACTGTTATCATTATCATATCATCCTTTCGTATTTCTTAACAAGTATAGCATAAATTCTTAAATGCGTCAATCGGCATGCTGTCGGCGTTGACAAAAAGAGGATATTTGTGGTATACTAATAAAAATTGGTAGCTTATGCAACTTTTAGCCTTAGTTTTGCGTTTTATATAAGGAGGTGTTTCCTATGAAGTTGAGATGTTTTGTGGCGGCAGCATTGCTGATGTGTTCGGTG
>JAZKZL010000378.1:0-27507 GCA_045612645.1 Oscillospiraceae bacterium | reverse complement strand
CTTGTGAGTTCGCATCCGCAGCGGTCGCAGAAAATGATGTCGTTTTGCATTTTAAATTCCTCCTCGTATCAGTATTCTTCAGCAAAAAGCATGGTGGAATGGGTCTCGTCATCAATGACGAATATCTTGCCCTCAATGGGATCAGAGCAGGGAAACAGATGCTCCGCAGAGTATTCAGGACATTCCTGCTCGTGCAGGATCTTCTGCTGTCCATTCTCAATGGATAAGGTGAACACCTGAAGATAATCCTGCTCTGAAACTTCCATCGTCTCGATAAGTCCCCACAGAAAGATCTGTGTCATAATAGGCAGATTATCGTTGATTCCTTTTGTGGTGTAGCGTGTGTTTTTGAACATTTTGACCTCCTTAAACGGCTTGGTTGTGCGGTTTGTAAGAAACACAAAAATCCCCGCTGCTGTGTTTTGAATTACACAACAACGGGGCTATATGTGCGGTCTTAGATAAACTTTACTTCAGCAGAAAGGGTGTGCTGTTGACACGCTTCATCTCCTGCTGTGCATTGTCGATGGTGTTCTGCAGAGCCTGTGTGCGAGTCTGCTTGTTGCATTCTGAGATTATGCAAGCAATGCCGAGTATCGCCATCAGGCCTGTTTCAACGATCGACGCTATGAGCTTCGCGCTTGTCCCATAGTTCATCACCTCCGCAGGAATAATATATATTCGACAGGAGCGACAATATGGGCGAACATGGGATTAAATAAACTTTGTTAAACTAAGGAGGACTATTATGCTGAATAATACTAAGGATATTCTGACTATAAAGGATCTGCAAAAGCTGCTCCATATAGGCAGAAACACCGCCCTGCGGTTGGTGCAGGACGGTGAGATTGAGGGGTTTAAGGTTGGCAGACAGTGGAGGGTGACAAAAATGGAGGTTGCAAAGTACATTAACAGATACAATTGATTACCACCATACCAGCGGTATTATAAAACTAATACCGCACTCGATATGTTGTTGTATACCGCGCGCGGATACATATATCTTGTGTGCGGTAGGCTTATTTCGATAAAACATAGTTAAACTACCATAGGTATGGTGGTAAGTTCATTCAAAAAGCGAAATTAAGACGATATAATAACTGTTATTTTCAAGCATAAAAGTCACAAAATAATCTTGTTTTAGCGCAATTTTGCCCTTGCAATAATCTTGTTTTCGTGTTATAATATACTTGTGATAATCTTGTTTTGGTGCAGGAGGTTAATATGAAACGAAAAATATACGACCAGCTCCTGAAGTGGAAGCAGAATGACAACGGCAGCTGTGCGCTGCTTATTGACGGTGCCCGCCGTGTCGGAAAGAGCTATATCGCAGAGGAGTTCGCAAAAGCAAATTACAGATCATATATAATAATCGACTTCAACGCTGTCGGAAATTCCGTCACAGATCTGTTTCTGAATTACCTTGACGACCTCGATACGCTGTTCTTGTACCTGTCCAGCTACTACAACACAAAGCTGTACAAGCGAGAGTCGCTTATCATCTTCGACGAGGTTCAGATGTTCCCTAAAGCAAGAGCTGCTATAAAATATCTCGTGGCAGACGGCAGATATGACTATATCGAAACAGGCTCGCTTATGTCTATCCGCAAGAATGTAAAGGACATCACTATCCCCTCTGAGGAGCGCCATATCAATATGTACCCCATGGATTTTGAGGAATTCCTGTGGGCGCTGGATAATGAGTCCCTAATACCGCTTGCAAGTGATTGCTTTGAGAAAAAGCGTCATATGGGGCAGGCTCTGCACCGCAAGGCTATGGACTATTTCAGGCAGTATATGATAATCGGCGGAATGCCTCAGGCAGTCAAGAAATTCGTTGATACCCGTGACTTTGAGGCTGTTGACCGAGTAAAACGAGATATCCTAACCCTTTATCGTGAGGATATCATGAAACACTCAGACGGCAAAGAGCTTGAGACCGAGGCTATCTTCGATGAGATTCCTGCTCAGCTTTCAAAGCACGAAAAGAAATTCAAGCTGAGCGACATCTTCCCTAACGCAAGAACAAAGCAGTATCAGCAGCCCCTGTACTGGCTTGCTGACGCTATGGTCGTGAACAACTGCTACAACTCCACCGAGCCAAACATCGGTCTAAAACTCAATATGGAACGAAAGACGATGAAGTGCTACATGGCTGACACAGGTCTGCTGATAAGCCACGCTTTCGATGAAAACGGCATCGTCAATGAGGAGATATACAAAAAGCTCCTGTTCGATAAGCTGTCTGTAAACTGCGGAATGCTTATGGAGAACATCGTTGCCCAGATGCTCACTGCCGCAGGGCACAAGCTGTATTTCTTCTCCAAAAACTCCCGTGAGGACGCTGCAAAGCGAATGGAGATAGACTTCCTCATTGCAAAGAGCAAGACCACCAACAAGCACAACATCTCCCCCATTGAGGTGAAATCAGGCGACCGCTACACACTCTCATCCATCAGGAAGTTCATGAAGCTCTACAATGGGCAGATGAATACGCCATACGTTCTTCACACCAAAGACTTAAAAGAGGACGAGGGCATCGTATACCTGCCGCTGTATATGACTATGTTTTTGTAAGTATCATGCTCCTTGACAAGCTGTGATATTTGGTGTATAATGAAAATGTGAAATAAACACAAAGCTTGTTGTAATGCGGGTTGAGAGGGTCGCAGGTTGCTAAGGTCGCGGCTCATCTCGACCATAATCGCTAGCGACCTCGCACTTGGGTGCGGGGTCTTTTTTAAAAAAACAAGTGTAAAGAGAATATGGTTGGGCGGACAGTGATTCTGTATTACCCCTTAACAAGCGTCGAAATATCAATAACTTGTTACCCGACAACTGCTTTAGTAAATTACAAGATATATCAAATTTTAACCTAGTCCTATCACTCAGGCCAATACTGATACCGTAGTTGATACAATTGTGTCGACAGCGGTATTGTTATTAGGGCAATGACCATATAGAAGTTTTCAAAAATAATACTGGTTATTGACTAAACGGCAGCTGATGAAAAACGAAAGAGTGATATCGCATTTCAAGCGATATCACTCTTTTTTATTTCTCAATTTTATCAATCAAACTTACAAGCTCGCTCATATTGTTTATCACATAATCTGCACCGAAGGCTTCGTAAACCTGACGGACACGCTGACATTCAAGCTCCTTGCGTTCAGGAGTAAACACCTCATACTCAGCTTCGGTATAACCCATAACCGAGCTTCCCTCGATAATACCGACGGAAATCATACCTGCGTTTTTGCCCTCTTTAATATCAGCAACCGTGTCACCTACCTTGATTGCAGCATTTACGCTACTTACACCAAGCGCCTCAAGATTTCTGAATATCATATACGGATAAGGCCTGCCCTTATTCTCCGTATGATTGGGACAGAACCAAGCGTCAGGCTTGTAGCCTTGCTCAGCTGCTGATTTTGTGACAATATTCATCATCTCGGTTGTGTAGCCTGTTGTTGAGCCGATTTTTATGCCACGCTTTTTAAGCTCGAAAATAGTTTCAGGAACAAACGGCTTCGGAGTGCTGAACTTATCAAGAATACCGGAAATTGCTTTCTCACTCTTTTCATATATCGCATCAACATCTGACTTGTCCCACATTCTGCGGTGTGCCTTTTTCCACTCTTCGGTAATGCGAGGCATTTTCATCATTGTGTGGATATGATCCCATTTGAGCATACCCATAGGCTCACGCACTTCCGCAACCGTCGGAGTAATTCCGAACCCAACGAATGCTTCAACAAACGCCTGCACAGGTGCAAAAGAGCCGTAGTCAACGGTTGTTCCAGCCCAGTCAAAAATTACTGCTTCAATCTTTTTCATAGCTTACCTCTTTCTGCTGAGAAAATCAGCAAAAATTCCGCAAAGCTTTTCAATGTCCTCTGTGTAAATCTCACCGATATTTCCGATACGGAACACATCTGCGTCGGTAACTTTTCCGGGGTAAATCGCATAGCCGCGCTCTTTGATGAAATTATACATTTTTTCAAAGGTGAAATTCTCTGTATCAGGATACAGGAATGTCGTGATAATCGGACTCTGATTGCTGTCAAGATATGTACGGAAACCAAGTGCTGTCATCTTCTCGATAAGCAGACGGTTGTTTTCGGAGTAGCGTGCAAATCTTGCCTTAACGCCGCCCTCTGCTTCAAGTTCACAGAGCGCCTTTGCAAAAGCAAGTACAACGTGGGTAGGAGAAGTAAAACGCCACTTGCCGTCCTTATCCATTCCCTTCCACTGGTCGTAAAGGTCAAGGGAAAGGCTAACTGCATTGCCTTCGCACTTTGCAAGTTCGCTTCTGCGGCAGATGATGAAGGAGAAACCCGGAACGCCCTGTATACATTTGTTTGCTGAGCTGATGATAAAGTCGATACCAAGCTTTTCAATCTCAATATCAATACCGCCGAAGCTTGACATTGCGTCAACAATGAATACTTTGCCGAGAGCCTTTACTGTCTTTGCAACAGCCTCGATATTGTTAAGGATACCCGAGGTTGTTTCACAGTGTACCATTGAAACGTGAGTAATAGCAGGGTCGCTTTCAAGCTCCTTTGAAATAATTTCAGCGTCGGGAGTTTCATTATATTTGAAATTCAGGATTTTATAGTCAAGACCTGCGTGCTTTGCAATATCCTCCATACGCTCGCCGTATGCACCGTTTGCGGCAATAAGCAGCTTTCCCTTTCTGCCGACAGAAGAGGTGAGCACCGACTCAACGCCGAATGTTCCGCTGCCCTGCATAAGAACTGTGGTGTATTTTCCCTCGGAAGCGTGTCCGATACGGAGCAGTTCTTTTCTTATATGCTGTGTAATCTGCTTGTAGTCATTGTCCCAAGTGCAATGGTCAACAAGCATTTCCTTTTTTACAGTTTCTGTTGTTGTGAGAGGTCCGGGAGTTAGTAATTTATAGTTGATCATAATTCATTTTTCCTTTCATTTACTTACATTCTTCAGAGAGTTTTCTGTGCTCTTCAAGAAGCTCAACCGTGAGAGCCTCGGGGAAAGTCTTGGAGTTTGCGGAAATTGCATTGCTGTCAGCGGTTTCGTTCTCGTAAAGAGGTACAGGGTAATATGTCATAAGGTCGGCTCTGCCGTTTTCGATAATGCACTGTACCATGTCCATTGCAAGAGGGTTTGCGTCCTCGCCCTTGTCAACAACTGCAAGGGACTCTGTGAGAGTAAAGTTACCCTCTGTCGGGTCAACAAAATCAACAGGAAGTCCGTCTGCCTTGTCAGTAACTGCCTGATGTCTTAAACCGAAGCCGATTGCAACTTCGCCTGCACGAACCTTTTTGATAGGACCTGAGCCTGACTGCTCAATGTGTGCGCCTGCGTTCTTGTACATACCTGTAAGGATTTCCTTTGTGCCGTCCTCGCCGTATTCGCTGATAAGGGACTGTATCATAAGCCATGCTGTTGACGAGCCCTGAATATCAATAACGGAGATATGACCTGCATATTCGGGGTTTGCCAGGTCCTTTACAGATGTAGGAGCAGCTAGATTATTTTCTGCAAGCACGTCTGTGTTTACAAGTATTGCACCCTGATTTGCAAGGAACGGAGCGTAATATTCAGGGTAGCTGTCAGTTGTATTAACATCAAAATCAATGCTTTCAAACATCTTGTATTCAGCCTGAGCACTTTCGATATAGTAGCTGCTCATGGTGATGATATCAGCTTCAATGTCCTTACCCTCGGCAAGCATTTTACCACCGAGTTCGGATGTGCCGAAGCTCTGGAATACATACTTACCCTCATAGCCGTTAGCATCAAGAGTCTTTTTCATTGACTCAACAGCTTCATCGTCGGCGTTGGAGTAGATGATGACCTGTTCGTTTTCATCTGAGGAACAGCCTGTAAGATTTACGCAGGCTGTAAGTGCCACAGCAGCACAGAGAATAGCACTTAAAGTTCTTTTTAATTTCATTTTGATTTTCCTTTCCTGTTTCGGATTGCCGCAAAAAGTCTTACAAGACCCTTTACTGCTAAGTTTGTTATTAAAATAAGAATCGACAGCACAAATATCTCATTGAAATTTGCAAAGTGCTGAAGCTCCTTGATTTTTGCCGTGATAATCATTGTTCTTGTGCTTGCAAGGAAGATAACAGCACTGACTGTTACCATTGCATTTACAAAGAAGTAGCTGAATACCTCCAGAAGCGTTGAAACCGCATTGGGTGTAATAATTCTTACTACTGTTTTCAGCCAGCTGTCGCCCATAAGCCGAGCCGTAGTTTCCCAGCTTGCATTAAGCTTTTCAAGACTGCTCTTCATCATAAGGTAAGGAGAAGAAAAGTAATGAACAATATTACAAATCACCAGTATCGTAAAGGTGTTGTGCATAAATGTTCCCTTAAAGGAAAGCAGATACGCAACACCAAGCACCATACCGGGAATTGTGTTTGTTATAAGCGAAACGGTGTCGGGGAGCTTTCCGTAGTGACGATGCTCGCCACGTCTTGCAGAAACAAGTGCTGTGCCGTATACGATAAGCGTGCCTAAACTTGCAGTTGCAAGTGCAACAAGCAGTGAGTTTTTATACACGCTTATAAGTGAGCTGTCCGAGAAAATGTCGGTGATATGCTCTATTGAGAAATTCATTCTGTACGGCCACTGCTCCACAAAGGGAACAAG
Organism: Oscillospiraceae bacterium; assembly: GCA_045612645.1. Classification (GTDB taxonomy): domain Bacteria; phylum Bacillota; class Clostridia; order Oscillospirales; family Ruminococcaceae; genus CAG-115. Next base: position 20,859 of record JAZKZL010000378.1, on the reverse strand, counting down.
GAAAATTACCGCAAATACTGACAGGACGCAGAGAATTATTACCGCTGAAAGCATACCGAAAGCAATATCCCTCACACGGTTTTTCGTAAGCTCGATAACCGAAATTTTGTTATAGCGGATATTGTATTTATTCAGCACGGAAATAAGGATAATACTTGCAATCGACGGCAGAAGCATTATAATCGAAACCGCCGAACCTGTGTTGAAATCGGGCAGGCTTCCCAGCATTTCGTTGTAAAGCCGTGTTGCAAGCAGGTCAACATTTCCCGCAAGTGCCGCTGGAATACCGTAATCGGTAAAGCTCAGAGTAAAGCTCTGGATAAAGGACACGGCAAGGGTGCTGATAAGGGGAGTGATAACCGTTGCAAAAAAGCTTTTCAGTTTGCCGTCGCCCATCATTCGTGACACAATCGTAAACTTCTTGTCAATATAGCCCATTGTGTTATTTATGAGCATAAAGGAGATGGGGAGAGTATAGATTACATAGCCTATAATCAGCCCTGCGATACCATATATATCAACAATCTGCGTATCGAGAAGCTTTGTAATAAGTCCCTGTTTACCGAATGAATAGATAATTGCAAAGCCGTATGTAATTGTGGGCAGCAGCATAGGGAGAATTACAAGTGTTGAAATCACCTTTTTCAGCTTCTTGTTTATGTTGGTGAAGTTTACTGCGTACGCAGGAATAAAAGCGAGGACGGTTGTGATAATTCCGCTTGCCGCAGAAACGAGAACGCTATTCCCGAACGCCTTAAAAATGCTTCTGTTTGAAAAGAGGTTTCCGTAAAATTCAAGAGTTGCATTACCGTCCTTGTAAAAGGACTTGCACAGTATCGTAACCATCGGTAGAAGGAGGAAAAAGCCGAACAGCAGACCTGTGAAAATCAGTATAATTTTCTGCGGAGAAATTCTGCTTTTATTCATACTGCCGCCACCGTTTTATTGCCGCCGAAAAGGGCAAGGATATTGTTTCGCTTGATTTCAAGCTGACGGAGGATAAATTCCGTAACAAAGCTGTCGGAGGGCGAATTGATTATCTCGTCGGGCTTTGCATACTGCAAAATAGTACCGCCGTTTATGATCATGACCTTGTCGGAAAGGCTGAGTGCTTCCTCAGGATCGTGGGTAACAATGATTGTAGTAAGGTGATATTCCTTCGCAATCTGCTTTATCTTATCCTTGATTGACTCCTTGATAACACCATCGAGAGCGCTTAAGGGCTCATCAAGAAGCAGAATCTTCGGCTTCATTACAAGTGTTCTCGCAAGGGCAACTCGCTGCTTCTGACCGCCTGAAAGCTGTTCGATATTCTTGTTTAAATGCCCCTTTAAGCCGAGAAGCTCTATAAGCTCCTGCACCTCCTCGGGAGTGGAAATGTTCGGCTTGTTGCGAAGTCCGTACACAATATTTTCGTATGCGTTAAGGTTAGGAAACAGGGCGTAATCCTGAAAAACAATATTGAAGCCTCTGTTTTCCATTGATACCTTTGTTATATCGTGAGTATCAAAAAATATTTCGCCGCTATCGGGCTGAGTAATACCTAAAATAATGTTAAGGAGAGTCGTTTTGCCGCTTCCCGACGAGCCGAGAATAGATACTATCTCGCCGTCCTCAACAGAAAAATTAACATGGTTTAAAACATTCACATTATCGAATGACTTTTCAATATTTTTAAGCTCAAGCATCTGTATTTTCCTTTCAGATTTTTTTATTACAGGTTTTATTATACAGCTGAAAAGTAAAATCCAAAACCACAGAGATGTAAAATTCAGGTGTTAATTTTTGGCAAAAAACATCCGAATTTCTAAAATCGCTTTACAATGCCGACATTTTGTAAAGCTTTAGGAAAGTCGGTTTACATTTAGAGCGTTTTATGATAGAATAAATTGATACAAATTTGGAGGTATACAATGGAAAAACTACTTGACAGTGTTATGGATATAGGCGAGCAGATGCTAATAAGCGGCGCAGAGGTACACAGGGTTGAGGACAGCATTAAGAGAATATTTGACGCTTATGGAACTAAACGCACTGACGTTTTCATTATAACAAGCAGCATTGTTGTCACGATACATACAGATGACAAAGCATACACTCAGACAAGACGTATTACCGAAACGTCTACTGATTACGAAAAGCTTCATAAACTTAATGAGCTTTCACGAAGTATATGCAAGCATAAATACTCTGACAACGAAATAAAAAAACAGCTCGCAGAAATTGCTAAAAGCAAAAAATATCCGTTATGGCTTGAATTTATCTGCTATGCAGTTATCGCAGGAGCTTTCACGTTGTTTTTCGGAGGAGGAATAACAGAATCGGCAGTTTCATTTATAATAGGTGCATTAGTAAGATCTGTGATATTGCTCTGCGACAAAACAGTAAAAAACAAAATTTTCTGCAAGTTTGTTTCAGCTTTTATTGCAACTTCACTTGCATTTATTGCACTCAGACTTGATTTTATTGCAACGGTTGATAAGGTAATCATCGGAAACATAATGACGCTTATCCCGGGCATTGGCCTTACGACAGCCTTAAAAGATTTGCTTGTGGGCGACAGCATTGCAGGTCTGCTTCGTACTATTGAAGCGTGTATTACAGCCCTTGCTATAGCTGCCGGGTATTTTGCTGTTGCTTTTATAACAGGAGGTGCAATATGACAAGTTCAGAGCTTATTCAGATTGCGGCAGGTCTTATAGGTTCGCTGTGTTTCGGTATACTTTTTAATATGAGAGGAAAAAGGCTTATTGCGGCGGCTGTCGGAGGACTTTTATCGTGGGGGCTGTTCGTTGTTCTTAGCCATTTTATCCTAAACGAGCCAATCAACTACTTTATAGTAGCAGCTGTTGTATCGCTATATTCCGAGATTATGGCAAGAATTCTAAAAACTCCTGCCGCACCTATTGTTACGACCTCACTCATACCGCTTATCCCCGGCGGCTCACTTTATTACACAATGGCTTCGGCATTTGAAAGTAATTTTACAATGTTTCTTGAAAAAGCAGTTTCTACTCTGAAGCTTGCCTGTGCACTAGCGCTGGGCATTATTGTTGTTACTGCGATTTCACAGTTCTTGTTCAGACGAGCAAAACAAAGGTAAAACCGTATATTTTTCAATCCCTGTTACTTTACATTCAAAAGTAACAGGGATTTTGCATCCCAATGAAAATTTGACATAGATTTTACAAAACTCCTCTTCTTGACTTTACATTGGAGCAGTATAATTCAGATGTAAACAAAAAACACAATCAAATTTACATCTGAAAGGACTTATAATTATGAAAAAGATCATCAGTATTTTAACAGCGGCACTTGTTATGTGCAGCACACTCGTAGGCTGCTCCTCTGAAAAGGAAGCGGTAGCAACCGACGGCTCTACCTCAATGGAAAAGGTAATAGGCGTTCTCGGAGAGACCTTTGAGCTGGACACAGGAATTACAGTTACCTACAATCCCACAGGCTCAGGCTCTGGCATCAAAGCAGTTGCCGCAGGCACCTGCGATATCGGACTTTCAAGCCGTGATCTTAAAGACGAGGAAAAGGCACAGGGACTCACAGCAACCGTTCTCGCATACGACGGAATCGCAATCATTGTAAACCCCGAAAACCCCATTTCTGACCTTGATGTTGAAACTATCGCCAAGATCTACACAGGTGAGATCGCAAACTGGAGCGAGATAGGCGGCAATGACAGCGAAATCGTACTTATCGGTCGTGAAGCAGGCAGCGGCACAAGAGACGGCTTTGAGTCTATCACAGACACAGAGGATAACTGCAAGTACCGTCAGGAGCTTACCTCCACAGGTGACGTTATCACAACTGTTGCAGGTAATCCTGCGGCTATCGGCTATGCTTCGGTAGCGTCTGTAAAGGACAGCGTTAAGATGCTGACAGTGGGCGGCGTTGCTCCCACAGAAGAAACTATCAAGGACGGCAGTTATATCGTTCAGCGCCCCTTTGTACTGGTAACAAAGGCTGATACACCCCTTTCCGAAAGTGCCTTTAAATTCTTCACTTACATCACCTCTGAAAAGGCAAGAGAACCAATTTCCTCCGCAGGTGTTGTTGCGGCAAACTGATATAAATAGGTTACAGTAGCGGCGGGACTGTCCTGCCGCATACTGCCATATACGGAGCGAACTTATGAAGAAAAATAAAATGATAGAAAGAGCCATCCACGGCGTATTTCTGATACTTGGACTGCTGACGGTCGGCTGTGTTCTGCTTATCACGATATATCTTGTAATTTCGGGCATTCCCGCAATAGCGGAGATAGGGCTTTTTGACTTCCTTTTCGGAACGGAGTGGGCGTCAACTGCCGCAGAGCCAAAGTACGGCATACTGCCCTTTATCCTTACAAGCGTTTACGGCACAGCAGGAGCAATTCTGATAGGCGTACCAATCGGTTTTTTTGCGGCGGTCTATCTCTCAAAGATGGCAACCCCAAAGGTAAAAACCTTTATGGAGGGAGCGGTAAGCCTGCTTGCAGGAATCCCGTCAGTTGTGTATGGTCTTGTGGGTATGCTGGTGCTTGTGCCTGCTGTGCGTGAAATATTTGATATACCCGATGGTGCAAGTCTGTTTTCGGCTATCATCGTTCTTGCAATTATGATCTTGCCGTCAATTATAAAGGTTTCCATGACCGCCCTTGAAGCTGTACCGAAAGAATATGAGGACGCATCTTTAGCTCTCGGTGCAACTCCTGTTGAAACATATTTCAGAGTTTCCGTACCTGCCGCAAAAAGCGGTATTGCGGCGGCTGTCGTACTCGGTGTAGGACGTGCGATAGGCGAGGCTATGGCGGTCATGATGGTGTCGGGAAATGTTCCGAATATGCCGTCGCTTTTCCAGAGCGTTCGCTTCCTCACAACTGCTGTTGCGAGCGAGATGTCCTATTCAAGCGGACTTCAGCAGCAGGCGCTTTTCTCGATAGCACTTGTGCTGTTCCTCTTTATAATGCTTATAAATGCAACGCTTAACTTTTTCTTGAAAAAGGAGAAAGACTGATGCTTAATAAAAAAAGAAAGCTATATATCGGCGCTATGAAAGCCGCTATGTATATCTCAACGGGACTTACTGCAGCGCTTGTGATATTCCTTGTGGTGTATGTATTCATCAAGGGAATACCTCATATTTCGTGGGAGCTTCTGTCCACAAAGCCAAGCTACATAAGCGGAAGAATAGGTATTCTCCCCGATATTCTGAATACGCTTTATATCGTTCTTGCAACGCTTATCTTCGTTATTCCGCTCGGAGTCGGTGCGGCGATATATCTTACGGAATACGCAAAGAACAAAAGGCTCGTAGGAATTATCGAATACGCGGCGGAAACGCTTTCGGGTATTCCGTCTATCATTTACGGACTTGTGGGAATGCTGTTTTTCTGTCAGTTTTTAGGCTTCAAGACCTCGCTTTTAGCAGGCTCGCTGACCCTCGTAATTATGAATCTTCCTACCGTAATGCGTACAACACAGGAAAGCCTTAAAACAGTTCCTCAGAGTTACCGTGACGGCGCATTCGGACTTGGTGCAGGAAAATGGAGAGTAATAAGAACTGTGGTGCTCCCCGGGTGCGTTGACGGAGTTATTACGGGCTGTATTCTGTCCATCGGACGAATTTTAGGCGAGTCTGCGGCACTCCTCTTTACAGCAGGCTTTGCCCACGCTCTGAACGGTATTTTCGAGGGACTTACAAGTCCTGGTGCTTCCCTTACCGTTGCACTTTACGTCTATGCAAAGGAACAGGGCGAGTTCGGAGTAGCATTCGCAATAGCTGCGATTCTTATGATTTTAACGCTTCTGATAAACTTTTCTGCAACCCTTGTCAGCAGATATTTTGCCAAAAAGCGTGAGCTTTAACCGAAAGGAATGATACAATGAGCGATATAATGACAGCGAAAAACCTTAATTTATGGTATGACCAGACGCAGGCACTAAAAAATGTAAGCATTACCATCCCCGAAAAAAGCATTACCGCTTTTATCGGTCCGTCAGGCTGTGGAAAGTCAACTTTTCTCAAGACCTTGAACCGTATGAACGACCTTATTCCCTCGGTTAAGATAACAGGAGAAGTCTGCTATAACGGACAGAATATCTATGACAACAATGTTGATGTAAACGAGCTTCGCCGTGAAATCGGAATGGTGTTCCAGAAGCCTAACCCCTTCCCTATGAGCATTTACGACAACATAGCATACGGACCTCGTACACACGGCATCAAGTCCAAGGTAAAGCTTGATGAAATTGTTGAGCAGTCCCTCAGAGATGCGGCGATATGGGATGAGGTAAAGGACAGACTAAAGAAAAATGCCCTCGGAATGTCGGGCGGTCAGCAGCAGAGATTGTGTATTGCAAGAGCACTCGCAGTAAAGCCGAAAATTCTCCTCATGGACGAGCCGACTTCTGCGCTTGATCCTATATCAACATCGAGAATTGAAGAACTTGCAATCGAGCTGAAAAAGAGTTATACTATTGTCATAGTGACTCACAATATGCAGCAGGCAGTCCGAATTTCCGACAATACGGCATTCTTTTTACTGGGTGAGCTTATCGAATACGGCGAAACAGAAAAGCTGTTTTCACAGCCCGTCGATAAGCGTACCGAAGATTATATTACAGGAAGGTTTGGATAATGAGAAGCAGATTTGATGAGCAGTTAAATATACTCAACACTGAAATGATAGAAATGGGCGCAATGTGCGAGGAGGCTATCGCCCTTGCCTCAAAGGCGCTTACTACGGGAGATGTCACACTTGCTGAAAATGTTTCGGCAATTTCGTCGGACATCGATCACAAGGAACGTGATATTGAAGCACGCTGCATGAAACTACTTTTACAGCAGCAGCCTGTTGCAAGGGATTTAAGACAGATTTCCGCCGCGCTTAAAATGATTACCGACATGGAGCGTATCGGAGATCAGGCAGAAGATATTGCCGAAATAATCACCTATCTTGAAGGCAGAACAGCCGAGGAAACGGTGCATATCCGTGATATGGCGGCTGAAACGATTTCAATGGTAACAGACAGCGTTGACGCCTATGTAAAAAAGGACACCGAGCTTGCAAAATCGGTTATTGTCCACGATGATAAGGTTGACGAGTATTTCGACAGGATAAAGGGCAGTCTTATTAAAATGATTGCGGAAAATCCCGAAAACGGCGAATATGCTCTTGACCTGCTTATGATAGCAAAGTATTTTGAGCGTATCGGCGACCACGCAACAAACATTGCGGAATGGGTGATCTTTTCCGTAACAGGCGAACACAAAAACTCATAAAGGAGTTGATTTTATGATATGGTGCGTTGAGGACGACGCAAGTATCCGTGATATAGAAGTTTATGCTTTACAGTCAACGGGATTAGAGGCAAAAGGCTTTGAGGACGGCGACAGCTTTCTGTCTGCCCTTAAAACGGAGCTTCCCGACCTTGTAATTCTTGATGTAATGCTTCCCGGAACTGACGGTATTGAAGCGTTGAAAATAATGAAAAGCACAGCGGAATATGTTGATATTCCCGTTATTATGGCTACCGCAAAGGGTGCAGAATTTGACAAGGTGCAGGGACTCGACCTGGGCGCAGATGATTACCTCGTAAAGCCTTTCGGAATGATGGAGATGATTTCGAGGGTAAAGGCGGTCATGCGCCGCTGTAAGCCGAAAACGGTAAGCCGCATTTTACAGGCAGACGGACTTTCCCTTAATCTTGACGAGCGTACCGTGACTATAAACGGCGAAAAGGTTTCTCTTACATACAAGGAATTTGAACTGCTTTCACTTTTTATGAAAAATGTGGGGCTTGTCTTTTCAAGGGATACTCTCTATAACGAGATATGGGAAGCTGATTTTGTGGGCGAAACAAGAACAGTTGATATGCATATCAGAACACTCCGTCAGAAGCTGGGCGAATACGGAGAAATGATTGAAACTGTACGCCACGTTGGTTACAAATTCGGAGGTGGCTATGACAAGTAAGATTTTTCGTTCTATTTTTGCAACCTCGCTGGTTGTTCTTGCGGCAACGCTTGTAATTATAACAAGCTTTCTATACGATTATTTCATGAATATCCAGATTAATCAGCTTAAAGACGAGCTTTCTATTGCCTCTGTGGGAACAGAGCAATCGGGAGAAGAATATCTTGAAAATCTGAAATCTGATAACTTCCGTCTGACTTGGGTGGCAAGTGACGGAACAGTTCTTTTCGATTCACAGGCTGACAAAGCTGTAATGGATAATCACCTTGAACGTGAAGAAATTACAGAAGCCTTTGAAACAGGAAAAGGCAGCAGCTCACGTTATTCCGCAACCCTTACCGAAAAAACGCTTTATGAGGCGGTACTCCTTTCGGACGGAACGGTGCTTCGTATTTCCGTAAATCGTGCAAGCGGATTTGTCCTGCTTTTAGGAATGATGACTCCTGTGATAATCGTTGTCATCGTCGCTGTGATAATTTCAGCTGTGCTTGCACATAAGATGTCAAAACGAATAATTGAGCCGCTTAATAAGCTTGACCTTGATAATCCAACCGAGAATGACGCTTATGAGGAGATCGCACCGCTTCTGGGCCGTATTCACAAGCAGAATATGAAGATCGAGCGTAAGGCGGCAGAGCTTAACCGCAGAAAAGACGAGTTTGAGCTTATCACAAAGAATATGCGTGAGGGACTTGTTCTGCTTGACAAAAACAGAAATGTTCTCACTATAAATTCTGCCGCAATGACGATTTTCGGTACAGATGAAAATTGTGTTGGCAACGAATTTCTGATGATAAATCGCAGATACGAAATAACCTCTGCAATCGAAAAGGCGCTTAAAGACGGACACGCTGAAATCCGTACAAGGCTTAATGAAAAAGAATATCAGTTTGACATAAGCCGTATTGAAACGAACGGCGAAACAGTCGGTACAGTTATCCTTGCATTTGATATAACAGAACAGGCTGCCACCGAAAGACTCCGCAGAGAGTTTACGGCAAATGTTTCTCACGAACTTAAAACTCCGCTTCAGACTATCACGGGCAGTGCGGAGCTTATGGAAAACGGACTCGTAAAGCAAGAGGATATGCCACGCTTTGTAGGGCATATCCGAGAGGAAGCAACACGGCTGGTAACACTTGTGGAGGATATCATAAGGCTTTCACAGCTTGATGAACAGACAGAGCTTCCGAAGGAAAATGTTTCGCTTTTTGCAGTTGCAAACGAAGCCTGCGGAGTTCTCCGTGACAGTGCAGATAAAAAGGATATTACGCTTTCCGTATCAGGCGACAGCGGAAATGTTTACGTCGTAAAGCATCTGCTTTTTGAAGTTATCTACAATCTTTGCGACAACGGTATCAAGTATACTCCCGACGGCGGAAAGGTAGAGGTCGATATTTCTGAAACGGAAAATGGCGTAACGCTTATTGTTTCGGATAATGGAATAGGCATTGCTCCCGAACATCAGTCGAGAATTTTTGAACGCTTTTATCGTGTGGATAAGAGTCACTCCAAAAAATCAGGAGGAACTGGCTTGGGACTTTCTATTGTAAAGCACGCTGTGCAGTACCACGGAGGTAAAATTTCAATTCAGAGCGAGGAAAATAAGGGTACGTCTGTTACGGTGGTTTTGCCGAAAGACAATTAATGTTCTGAATGAGATACATAATGCAGTTTGATTTTGCGTATATTTAATGTCGTATTATGATCGAATAACTGTATCGATCACCGCAGTCTTCGCCAATACTGATACCGTGATTGATACAATTCAGTCACGGTATTTGTATTTGATAAAGAAGCTTTGCCCATAAAAAATATGCACCTCCAAAAATTAGACACTTTGGGAGGTGCATATTTCTTATGCTTGCAGACATTATTATATTCAACAATTAAAATTATTTCTGTTATTTCACCTGAAACCTGCATAATTAAATCTAGAAGTCATAACATCGGATTAAAATGAAACATCTTAACGATCAAGAGCGCCGCCTTAAAAGCGACGCTCGTCATCGTTACACATAATTATCTATTTCAATACGGATATTGCATCGGATATATTCTTTTCAAGTGCCTCTCTGCCGTATTTGTCAACTTCTGCCTTATTTTTAGCACCGTGAGTAAGACAGCCAGCACCACCGATACAGCCGCCTATACAAGCCATGCCCTCGATAAAGTTTCCATCAAGAGCATTCTTACTCTTTTTCAACAGGGCGATATGACACTCCTCAATACCGTCGCACGGAACTGCCTTGAGATCGAACTCGATATTCTGCTCCTTAAGTCCTTGTGCCACTGCGTCGGAAAGGCCACCCGACCGAGCAAATATTCTTCCGAAATAAGATGCGTTGTTTAATACATCCTCAGGAAGTGCTGTTATATCTATATCACGACTGTCAAACAGAGCCTGAAGCTCCTCAAAGGTCATAACACTGTCAATATATGACTTAACGCTGTCAAGCTGAGCTTCTGCCTTTTTAGCGGTACATGGACCGATAAATATCACCTTTGCATTCTCGGTAGTGTCCTTGATATATTTCGCAAGTGCCGCCATGGGCGAAGGATTGTGTGATACCAGCGGCAGCAGCTCGGGGAACTCAGCCTTAATATGCTTTACAAAGGCGGGGCAGCAAGAGCTGGTAAGAAACCCCTTTTCGGCAAGCTCTTTTGACTCTGCCTGGGCTACCATATCTGCGCCGAGGGCAGCCTCAACAACAGTATGGAAACCAAGCTTCTTAAGCCCCGATATCACCTGTCCCAGTTTTGCGTAAGAGAACTGGCTAGATATTGATGGAGCGACAAGCGCATACACCTTGTACGACTTACTTTCATTGCTCTTTTTAAGTATATCTATTACATTTAGTATGTAGGATTTATCCATTATAGCGCCGAACGGACACTGATATACGCACGCTCCGCACTGGGTGCACTTTTCATTGTCGATAGAGGCTGCATTTTCCTCGTTTATCGAGATAGCCTTTACCTTGCAGGCTATCTGACACGGACGCTTGCGGTTTACAATAGCGGAGTAGGGGCATACCTTTGCACACTGTCCGCACTCGACACACTTTGATTTATCAATATGCGCCACATGATTGTGGTCAAATGAGATAGCACCTCTTTTGCAGACATCCTCACAGCGATGTGCAAGGCAGCCGCGACAGGAATCTGTTACCTCGTAGCCTGCCGCAGGACATTCGTCACAGGCAATATCAAGTACCTCTATCACATTTGGGTTATCCTTGTCGCCACCCATTGCGATCTTTACTCGCTCGGAAAGGATAGCCCTTTCCTTATATACACAGCAGCGCATGGTCGAGGTCTTTCCCGGGACGATAGTCTTTGGTATCTCCAGCACATTTTCAAGAAGAGTATCGTTCCATGCAAGTCTTGCAACCTCACGCAGCACCTTGTACTTCAGATGCTGCACCTTTGTGTCGAATTTTCTCATTGGTATTCCCCCTAAAAATAGCTTACCTTTATGCGCTTGCCCATTTGCCTTAAGCAAGCGGAAAGCTCCTCAACAAGGTTCATCTTTATACTGAAATTAATCGGCAGATCGGGATTCTGGTGCGCAGGATTTATTGCCCTGCCCACATAGAAATTTATATCCGTTGCCTCTTCAAACAGAAGCCTGCTAATAAGAGAGGCTCCGTCACGCTTGAAGTTCCATTGCTCGTAAAGCTCATTCTTATCAAGATAATCCTTTGCGTATTCCAGCACCTTGTTAACGGTGATAACGCCCTCCGTCACAAGGTCAACGCCCTCAAGCTCAGCTATCGGCGGAACATCAGAACGCTCAAAGTTAAGACTTGCCTTTAATGGCTTTCCGAGATACTTTGCTGCGATAGAGGAGGTAGTTCCTCCGCAGATGATATGCTTGCCCTCCTTTGAGAAAAAGAGCGACATCATCCTGTCGCAGTCGCTGCGGTTAGAAGGTGGACCGAACAGCATATTCATCGGCTCCCTCTTGCGTATCTTAACGATGCAGGCGGTAGCGTCATCGCCGGGGCGGTTGCCATATAACTTGTTGCACTCGTCCACGAGCATGGTGGACAATGTCTTTGCTGTATATCCGACAGGCGCAAGCACCTCAATAAAATCGATTATTTCTTCCCGCTTCCAACCAAAGTTGTATGCAATACCTATTCCTGCGTGAGGACATCCATCACTCATCGCAACAAACATATCATTTTCACGCAGCTTTATAGTGGACTTGTATATCTTTTTCCCGCCGATATTCATTTCGGTTTTGGGATAATCATAGTTCTTTTCATCCCTTATAACAATAACATGAGGATTATCATACTGGATTATTTCCGCTGCCTCATTGTTAAGCAGATGTATTATCGTAAAAGTGGAGTATGCCACACCTCTTAACGAACACACAGGAAGAGTCGCAGCGATAGTGGCAACACACTCCTCGATAGAAATACCCTCAGCCATCATTGTAGAAATAATTTTTGAAGTAAGGGTAGACAGGATGCTTGCTTTAACTCCGCTTCCAAGACCGTCGGCAAGGACTATAACGGTAGAGCCGTCGTTTCCGTCTACGATATCCACATGATCGCCGCACAGCTCCTCGCCGTAATGGTTTATGCTTTTATAGCCGATATCGGCGCACAGATTATTCATCAGTTATCGACTCCTTTAGCTTTGCCAGGGCTATCTTAGTTTCGGCAGCAGTTTCGCCGAGCAGAGAAGCTATCTCCTGAACGATGCGCATCTGCTTGTCAACGACTTTATCAGCGACCTCGATCGTCTGACGGCTGATGTTCTCTTTCTTTTCACGTTCCTTTTCCTCATCGGTAACATCACGCATTATTCCGATAAGCATACGAGAATCCTTGTCGTGAACTATTGTCTGCTCAACATAGCGGTTGTACTCGGCGAGATATACACGCTGGTCACGGATATCCCTTCCTGTCTGCATAACGCTCATAAATGCAGATGGGTCAAGTATACGAACTACCTGATCACCCAGAATATCCGAAGCCGAGCGGATATTCATTATCTTGCGAGCGGCCTCGTTTATCTGCTGAACTTCGTAGCTCTCATTAAGAACGATAAGTCCGTTGGGAGTATTCTTAACGATTGTATCAGAGAAGCTTTCCGCCTTATCCTTAAGATATGGCAGACACATTGAGATCTCCGCCTTGCCCTGACAGATAGCTATTGCCTTATCACGGCAGGTGTTATATCCACAGGATCCGCAATTCAGCTCGTCTGACGGTTTTACTTTACCCATCTGACGCAGAATACTGCATATCTCTGTTTCGGTAGGCTGGGGAAGTCTATGCTCGATAAAGCTGAAATTCTTTTTCAGCTTTACAGATTCAGGCTGTACCACATCGAAATCCTTTGCGCCTGCATAGTTTGCTATCGCCAGATAATCCTTGATGGGCGCACGGTGATATTTCTCCATAACAGGGCCGCCGATACAGCTTCCAACGCAGGCTGACATCTCGATAAAGCACTTGTGTATCTTACCGCTTTTGATATCCTCAAGAGCTGACATACAGTTTTCTATACCGTCAACTGCGATGTAGGTGTAGCCTGTTTCCTGCTCCATCGACTTCAGTATACCACCGGTTGTGGGAAAAAAGCGTGTGCGACTCTCAGCAGTGACATCCGTCTCAGATCTAAGCTGTATATGCTCGGCTTCCATCCACTCGGTAAGCTCCTCAAAGGTTAGAACAGCGTCAACAGCCTCTCCGTAATATTCTGCCTCATCCTTTTTCGCAACGCAGGGACCTACAAAGACAGTCTTTGCGGTAGGATATCTTTGCTTGATATCCATACAGTGTGCCTGCATGGGAGAAACCACATCAGCAAGATATTTAAGCTCTGTGGGATAGTATTTCTGTATAAGCAGATTGATGGAGTGACAGCAGGAGGATATCACGATATCCCTGTCATCCTCTTTAAGCATACGCTCATACTCGTTCTTTACGATAGCGGCACCTATTGCGGTCTCCTCCACGTCGTAGAAGCCGAGCTTCTGCATGGCGTCACGCATTGAAGCTATACCAACTCCGTCATAGTTTGCGGCAAAGGACGGTGCAAGGCTGACTATAACCGGAGAACCACCCTGAAGCAGCACCTTGACCTTCTCAACCTCGCTGGTTATCTCCTTTGCATTTTGGGGACAGACAACAAAGCACTGACCGCAGAGTATACATTCGTTTCCTATGATATGCGCCTGATTACCCGAAAAGCGGATCGCCTTTACGGGACAGTGCCTGATACACTTGTAACAATTTTTACAGTTGGATTTCTTTAATGTAAGACAATTTGCCATAACTGTTATTTCCCTTCACAGCCTAACCGTTTAAGTACATTTTCGCTGAAAAATTCCTTAAAGCTCTCACGGGTGACGCCTGTATGGATCTCGTCGTCGATCTGAACAGTTACTCCGATACGGTTACACTTTCCTATACAGAAGCTGCCTGCAAGAGCCACTTCATCCTCAAGGCAATGCTCTTCTATCGCTTTCTGAAAAAGCTCCACGATTTCCGCAGAGCCTTTCAGGTGACAGGAGCTGCCTACGCAGACCTGTATTATCATCATAATCTGGTCTTTACCTCGTTTTCGAAGAAGTCCGTAACGGTCTCGGGAGTTACGGAGAAGAACTCCTCTCCGATGGTAACGCAGACACCCTGCTGGCACTTGCCCATGCAGAATGTTCCGCCGAGGTCTACCTTATCGCCGAGGTTATTCTCTGCGATTAGATACTGCAGCTGCTCAACTACGCTGCGAGATCCTTTTATATGGCAGGAGCTACCGATACATACTGTGATCTTTAACATTGCTATATCCTCCTATTAATCGTAATCAACTACATTTACCCAGCTCAGCAGGAACTCACGCTCTTTTTCATTGCCCTTTACGGACTGGGAAGCAGCAACGATGGGCATCCACTTCTGAACATACTGCTTTGCAGTGTTGCTCTTCTCGCAGAAGATATCAAGGTACTTCTGAGCACCGCTGATATCGCCGTTCAGCCAGAACAGAAGATATGTTCTCGCTGCGTCTGCGGAAGCGTTGCCCTGAGTTGCATGCGCCCAGTCAAGGATATAAGGGGTTCCATCATCAGTAATGATGATATTGGACGGGTTAAGATCGCCATGGCACACTTTGTTGTGCTTAGGCATACTGTCAGGACGGGTGTGGGGGTCGAACCTTGTTGTAGCATCCAGTTCACACGCACTGATCTTGCGGTTCATCTTATCTTTCAGCTTATTAAGCATGGGGCAGGTCTTGGAATGGATATCCAGCTGGATATCTACCAGCATTGTAAGATACTCGACCTTCTTGTCGGGATTCTCTTCCATGAGCTGAGCAAGGGTCTTGCCCTTAATATAATCGGAAACGATAGCCCACTTGCCATCAATAGTGGTCACCTCACGGATCTTGGGAATGTTAAGATCTGTAAGCTCTATACGGGACTGGTTGAGTGCTTCATTAAGTACATCAGCCTTGGAATAATCGGAATTGAACACCTTAACGCATACATCGCCGTCACGGTAGATAGTTTTGTTGTTTCTTACTGCAATAACTCTGTCAAGCTTCATTTTGTTACCCCTTTCTTATGCCTTCTTGCTTTTCTTGCCCTTGTTGTATACAGCCTTGACCGCATCAGGCTTTGCATCGCCTGTAACGCTCTTTGCAGGCATTTCTGCCTCTACGAACTGCTTGCCGTAGTAAGCATTGAGGTACATCTGCTTGATCTCGCTCATCAGAGGATATCTTGGGTTCGCACCTGTGCACTGGTCGTCAAATGCCTGCTCCACCATGTCATCAAGTCTGTCAAGGAAGTCCTTCTCGTCAATACCATAATCCTTGATGGTAGCCTTGATGCCGATCTTCTCCTTCAGGTCGTCGATTTTTGCGATGAGGCCCTCAACCTTGTCCTCATCTGTCTTGCCATCAATACCGAGATAAGCTGCAACCTCTGCATACTTCGCAAGGGTCTTGGGGTGATCGTACTGGGAGAATGTGCCCATCTTTGCGGGAGCCTCTGCGGAATTGAAACGGATAACTTCGTTTATCAGCAGAGCGTTTGCAACGCCATGGGGCAGATGGTGGAAAGCACCCAGCTTGTGCGCCATGGAGTGGCATACGCCGAGGAATGCGTTTGCGAAAGCCATACCGGCCATTGTAGCGGCGTTAGCCATCTTCTCACGAGCCTCAACATCATTGGGAACATCGGGAGCTGCGCTCTCGTATGCTCTGGGCAGGTAATCGAATATCATCTTAAGGGACTGCTTTGCGAGACCGTCTGTGTAGTCTGTTGCCATAACGGAAACGAGAGCCTCAAGGTCATGTGTAACAGCGTCGATACCGGATGCGGATGTCAGACCCTTAGGTCCGCTCATCATCATATCAGCGTCAACGATAGCCATATTGGGCAGCAGCTCATAGTCTGCAAGAGGATACTTTGTGCCTGTCTTCTCGTCAGTGATAACTGCAAAGGGAGTTACCTCAGATCCTGTACCTGCGGATGTAGGGATAGCAATGAAGTAAGCCTTTTCGCCCATCTTGGGGAAGGTATATACTCTCTTGCGGATATCGATGAAGCGCATTGCCATATCCATGAAGTCAGCCTCGGGATGCTCATACAGCACCCACATGATCTTCGCAGCATCCATTGCGGAGCCGCCGCCGATAGCGATGATGCAGTCAGGCTCAAAGCTTCTCATAGCGGCTGCGCCTGCCTTAGCAGAGGCAAGAGAAGGATCAGGCTCAACATCAGCGAATGTGGTGTGGGTGATGCCCATCTCATCAAGCTTATCTGTTACGCACTTAGTATAGCCATTCTTGAATAGGAAGCTGTCAGTTACAACGAAAGCTCTCTTTTTGCCCATTACATTTTTAAGCTCGTCGAGCGCAACAGGCAGACAGCCCTTCTTTATGTATACCTTTTCAGGTGCTCTGAACCACAGCATATTTTCCCTTCTTTCAGCTACTGTTTTAATATTGATAAGGTGCTTTACACCTACGTTTTCAGATACAGAGTTGCCGCCCCAGCTGCCACAACCCAAAGTGAGAGAGGGAGCAAGCTTGAAGTTATACAGATCGCCGATACCGCCGTGGGAGGAGGGTGTGTTTACAAGAATACGACAGGTCTTCATGCGCTCTTCAAATTTTGCGAGCTTCTCTGTTTCTGTAACCTCGTTGAGATATACAGAAGATGTGTGACCGTAACCGCCATCGGCAATGAGCTGCTCAGCCTTGCACAGAGCGTCATCAAAATCCTTAGCCTTATACATAGCAAGTACAGGAGAAAGCTTCTCATGTGCGAACTCCTCGGAAAGCTCTACGCTCTCAACCTCGCCGATGAGTATCTTTGTACCTGCGGGTACATCGACACCTGCAAGGGCTGCGATCTTTGCGGCAGGCTGTCCGACTATCTTAGCGTTAAGTGCGCCGTTGATGATGATAGCCTTTCTTACCCTGTCTGTCTCCGCAGGATCCAGGAAGTAGCAGCCCCTTGCAGCGAACTCATCCTTAACAGTGTCGTATATGTTCTCCATGACGATAACGGACTGCTCGGAGGCACAGATCATTCCGTTATCAAAGGTCTTGGAGTGGATGATTGAGCTTACAGCCAGCAGGATATCTGCGCTGTCATCTATGATTGCAGGAGTATTACCAGCACCTACACCGAGAGCAGGCTTGCCACTGGAATATGCTGCCTTTACCATTCCGGGACCGCCTGTTGCGAGGATAATGTCAGCCTCTTTCATTACGGTGTTTGTCATTTCGAGGGAAGGAACATCTATCCAATCGATGATACCTTCGGGAGCGCCTGCTGCAACAGCAGCCTCAAGAACAAGCTTTGCAGCTGCGATAGTACAGTTCTTTGCTCTGGGGTGGGGAGAGATGATGATCGCATTTCTTGTCTTTAATGCGATAAGACATTTGAATATTGCCGTAGAGGTGGGGTTTGTTGTGGGGATAACGGCGGCTACAACACCGATTGGATCAGCAACCTTTTTCATACCGAAAGCCTTATCCTCTTCAATCACACCGCAGGTCTTGGTGTCCTTGTACGCATTGTAGATATATTCGGATGCGTAGTTATTCTTTATGACCTTATCTTCAACAATGCCCATGCCTGTTTCCTCAACAGCCATCTTTGCGAGGGGGATTCTTGCCTTGTTTGCAGCAGATGCAGCAGCAAGGAAGATCTTATCAACCTGCTCCTGTGTGTAGCCGGCGAAGATCTGCTGTGCCTTTCTGACACGCTTGATGGCATCTTCCAGCTTCTCAACACTGTCTACAATTTCGTAAGTCTTGTTCTCCATTTTAGTCCTCCTGAAATAATGTACTATTCGTTAAGCAGCTCAATTGCTCTTAACTCTGTTAATATTATAACAAACTTTTGGCTGTTTGTGAAATATTAGTTTGTTATATGCGTGTTATACTTTTTGATATAACCAAAAATTCCGCTTAGCAGAGCCGTTTAACTGCAAATGAACCGATACGGAGCGATGAAATTCCACCGTTTATTCAGCTGTAATCATCGAAAAAAAAGGCAGAGATAACTCTGCCTATTTTTTCGATGTTTAGATATAAATATATTAAAATAGCAAAAACTTTGTTAAAAACATATCATACTATGCATCTGCGTCTTGACAGGCACAGTTCAGTTATGAACTGTTTGTCAAGAGGAGTAAGCTTATATTCCTCATGATATATGAGCACATCTTTGTACACCCTTGTGTTCTCCGTACATTTGCGTTGTACCAGACCATAACGCTTCAAAACCTTTTCAGGAGCCGAGGACACCCACATAAAGGTTTCATGGTTTTCTGACAGCAGATCGAACTGACTTGCTCTTTCAAATATGTATATCTTTCGTGCTACATTATCAGGTATCTCGTCTCTTATTGTTTTTGCCAGTGAGAGGGACGGAATATATGGATCAGCATGAGCGATCTCTATAAACGAACATAAATCATCAAACGCAATATCCTCTTTATCAGCAAGCGGGTGTTCTCTGCTCATAATAAGACTATATGAAAATTGCGAGATAAGTTCATAGACAAGCCCCTTTTCTTCCAGCATAGTCTTGAAGTATTTATCATAGTTCTCTGCATAGCGGATAATGCCAAGCTTGTAGTCCTTTTCCAGTACATTATGAATAGTACGCTGAGTATTTGTTTCTTTATAGAAAAGCTCTGCAGGATCGTGATTCAGTTTTTTGGTGAACTCTGTAAAAGCCTCGGAAATATAGCAGGCTCTCGGCACTGACACAGAGAACCTCTGTTTCTTTTGGATGCCGTTTCTATACATCATCTCTACCTGGTCTATCTGCTTGAGTATCTCTTTTGCATAGCTGATGAACTCCTCGCCTTCGGGAGTAAGCACCATTCCCTTTGAGGAGCGGTCAAATATCTTTATGCCGAGGTCACCCTCCAACTCCTTAATTGAGCGACTGAGATTAGGCTGGGCTATGATTAGATTCTGTGCCGCCTTATTGAGCGAACCTAATCTCGCTACTTCAACGGCATATTTTATGTGGAGCATATTCATATTAATAACCGCCTTTCAGATATCATACAGATATTGTAGCATATCAGGCAAGATTTATCAAGCCAGACACTTGTGGATGTGCATATATTTGTGACAAAAACGAATAAAATACTTGCCGGAATTTAAGATCTATGTATAGCGTATATGCGAGAACACCATTTAGGTTATTGCGAAACTGTAAGCCGTGATAAACAATCACGGCCTAATTTATCCATTGTTACCTTTCAAGAACATCTGAACTATCACATATCCTTGAGATAAACACAACTATATATCATCACGGTGGCTCCACGCTCAAACCTCTTATGCGGTCAATCACACGGGAGCCTGTCACAAAATTAGGGCTGTCGTAGCGTTTCCTGCACAGCTCGTCAGCCATCACTTCGGGATAAGAAACAGAGGAGAGCCCCTCGTCAGGGCTCTCCTCGTCTTGTTTCTTGGGGAATTTGATGTGCGGGAACATATTGAACACCACAACAACCTTTTCGGGATACACCAGTACCTCATGCACATACGCATCTATCAGACGCTTAACGTTGTGCAGTGTGCCGTTTGTAAGACATTCCCGTATCTCGCAGAATGCCGCTTTAAGCTGCTCCTCCGTAACAGCTCTGTCGATGTTGCCTGAGTTAAGTTCGGTAATCTCCGCCTGAACAGCGGCTTGCCTCGCTTCAAGCAATGCAAGCTTGTCCTTCAGAGCCGCTGACTTGGTTTCGATAAGCAGCTCAATGGTGGAGTTTATCTTGCTCTGCAAGGAGCTGTTTTCTTTGGCAAGCTCGTCAAGCCTATGCATGGCGGTGCCGTTCTGCTCCCTCAGATAACGGTTGTAGCTGCCTACGATATCAGGGATAAGGCTGTCCGAGAAAACATATTCCGAAAGCCTCTCCAGCACATAACTCTCAATCAGCGACCTGCTTATCGACGGATTGCCGCAACTACTTCCATGCCCTCTGTTTCGGCTGTTGCAGAAGTAGGAATGAGATATTATCCCTTTCCCGCTCCTTTTGCGCTCGCCGCAGTAGGCTGTGCCGCATATTCCACAGCGTATCTTGCCGCTGAGCAGATACACTCTTTGGGATGAGCCTGTCCGCTTACCTGACGCTTTCTCAGACGTTCCTGAACAAGGTTGAACACCTCCTCGTCCACCAGCGGAGGAAACACATCCGTGCGGACTATCCACTCGCTTTCATCCTTGAATCTGCGGCTGCTGTTGCAGACATCCTGCGATACTCGCTTGTTGTATACGCAGATTCCGATATACTTCTGATTTTTGAGGATCTCATGCAGCCCCGAGCTGCTGAATTCTCTGCCTGTTTTGGTGCGATACCCCTGAGCGTTAAGCTTGTCCA
>JAZKZL010000377.1:0-11053 GCA_045612645.1 Oscillospiraceae bacterium | reverse complement strand
TGCTGCAGATTTACTTCGTAAATGGCAGCATTGCCAAAGGCAATGCTGTGTCCGCATAACACAAACACATTATTAACGGGCACAGCACGCTGTGCCCCTACAATCATCTGTTAATTAAATCGCACCTACAAATTCCGATTTGTCACTCTGTATTCCCGGAAAAAAAGCCGCCTCATACGAAGCGGCTTTCATTATTGCTGATATAGATCATCTGCGGGTGGACATGAGCTTCTTTTCCATCTCGGTCGCATCTGTGCAGTACTCCATAGCGGTCTGGTAGGAGATAGTGCCGCTCTGGTACAGCTTTGCAAGGCTGTCGTTGAGAGTAACCATGCCGAGGCTGGTTGCAGACTGCATGATGGTCTCCATCTGCGGGATCTTGTTTGTGCGGATGAGGTTCTTTACAGCGTCAGTGCCGACCATTACCTCAACTGCAGCAACTCTGCTCTTGCCATCGTTAGTGGGAACAAGAGACTGTGCAACGATACCCTGAATCATGTTTGCAAGCTGAGAACGTGTCTGCTCCTGTGCGTATGTGGGACAAGCGTCGATGATACGGTCGATAGTCTGCGCAGCACTGGATGTGTGCAGTGTACCGAACACAAGATGTCCTGTCTCTGCCGCTGTCATAGCGAGAGAGATAGTATCGTAGTCACGCATCTCACCGATCAGGATAACATCAGGATCCTCACGCAGCGCACTTCTCAGCGCAGAGCTGAAAGACGGCACGTCACGGCCGATCTCACGCTGATGGATGGTAGCCTTATTCTGAGAATAGCGGTACTCGATAGGATCCTCAATTGTGATGATGTGACAAGCACGGGTCCTGTTGATGTACTCAACCATTGCAGCAAGAGTGGTGGACTTACCTGCACCTGTAGGGCCTGTAACCAGCACGAGACCACGGCGCTTCTTAGCAAACTCAAGAAGCACGGAGGGCATCTTCAGTTCCTCAAGGCTGGGGATCTCCGCATTCAGCAGACGGATGCAGGCAGCCAGCTTGCCACCCTGACGGAACACGTTAACACGCTGTCTTGCGCCGTTCTTCAGCTCAAAGCTGAAGTCGATATCATTACCCTCTGTCAGCAGCTTTTCCTGCTCAGCGTTGAGAATGGAGAGAATGGTGCGGTTGATAACCTGATCGCTCAGCTCTGTATACTTGCGAAGCTCACCGTTTACTCGTACAACGGTGGGAGCGCCTACGGTAAGGTGGATATCGGAGGCCTTCATCTCCCTTGCCTGCATTATAAATTCTTCAAAAGTCATATATTAAAGTCCGTCCTTTCAGAAATGTATGTATCACTTGATCTTAAACTGGATACCGCTTGCAGAGAAATAAACATCGTCGCTGGTGTTTGCGATACGCTGATTTACATTGCCGAGGATCTCTCTGAAGATAGCCTGAGAGCGGTTTTCAGGTGTAACAGAGAAGCCTGTCTCCAGTGTGATGATTATCATGCTGCCCTGGATGTCATGGATATGCTCCTGCATTGCAGCAACATCTGCTATAACTCGCCTCTCGATGATCTTGCGCAGCTCGTCATCCATCTTTTCGATATCGGGACAAAGCTCGTTGATGACATTTGAGGTGTAGGTGCTGAGACTGTCAAAAATAACGAACTTATGATCTGTAAAGTAGCTTACAGGATCTTTCTTAGCGCCTGTAACGATATCCCACTCAACGCCGTTCTTTTCGTTGCCGAACTTGATACGATTAAGAGTATCCGCATCAACGACATCACCTGCACGCAGGTAGAGAACGTAGTCGCAGGCGGAGAAGTTAGTAACCGCCCATCTGGACTTACCACTGGCAGCGCCGCCCGTGATCAGAATGTTCTTTGCCATGTTGTGATATTCCTTTCCTGATAAAAATAAAATTCAGAATATGTCATACCGTCGTAATGAGGTAGTTTATAACCTAAAACAACCATATACTAAGTATAACATATTTTATCCACAATTGTAAATGGTTTTTGTGCAATAAATTGACCCCATCAAATTGTTATAACCTACAAAATTTAGCACAGTAAACGTTTACCTGTCTCGCGGAGCAGAAATTCATAAAAAAGCGACAAGGCTATGACAAAAAAATAACAAAACATTGAACAACAAGTAAAATTTTTTATTTCCCTATTGCAAATCCTCGGGATTTGCTGTATAATATAAATGTATGTTTGGAGTCTTATGCTCCATGCAAAATATCGAAAGGAGTTCAAACTCAAATGACTTATTCTCATGAAGTTGAAAACATGTGCCCCGTAGCACAGGGCGTTGCTCACGGCGCAGCTCCCATCCCCGAGGAAGCTAAGTGGGTAAAGGCTAAGGAAATCGCTGACATCAACGGCTTCACACACGGCATAGGCTGGTGTGCTCCCCAGCAGGGTACCTGCAAGCTGTCCCTTAACGTAAAGGGCGGCGTTATCCAGGAGGCTCTGGTTGAGACTATCGGTTGCTCCGGTATGACTCACTCCGCTGCTATGGCGTCTGAGATCCTCCCCGGCAGAACAATCCTCGAGGCTCTGAATACTGACCTCGTATGTGATGCTATCAATACAGCTATGAGAGAGCTGTTCCTCCAGATCGTATACGGCAGAAGCCAGTCTGCTTTCTCCGAGGACGGTCTCGTTATCGGTGCAGGTCTTGAGGATCTCGGTAAGGGTCTGAGATCTCAGGTAGGCACAATGTACGGTACTCTCGCAAAGGGTCCCCGCTACCTCGAAATGACTGACGGCTATGTAACAGGTATCGCTCTTAACGAGGATAACGAGATCATCGGCTATCAGTTCGTAAACTTCGGCAAGATGATGGACTTCATCAAGGCCGGCGATGACGCTAACACAGCATTTGAGAAGGCAAAGGGTCAGTACGGCCGTGTTGCTGATGCTGTTAAGATCATCGACCCCAGAAAAGAGTAATTAAGGAGGTAGAAAGTAATGGCTTTATTTGAATCTTACGACAGAAGAGAACCCCAGATCCTCGCTGCAATCAAGCCCTACGGCATCAACTCCATCGAGGAGTGCGCTGAGGTATGCAAGGAAAAGGGTCTTGATATCTACAAGCTCGTTGAGGGCATTCAGCCCATCTGCTTCGAAAACGCTAAGTGGGCTTACACAGTAGGCTGCGCTATCGCTATCAAGAAGGGCTGCACAAGAGCTGCTGACGCTGCTGCTGCTATCGGCGAAGGTCTGCAGGCATTCTGCATCCCCGGCTCCGTTGCTGACCAGCGTAAGGTAGGTCTCGGCCACGGTAACCTCGGCAAGATGCTGCTTGAGGATGAGACAGAGTGCTTCGCATTCCTGGCTGGCCACGAGTCCTTTGCTGCTGCTGAGGGCGCTATCGGTATTGCTGAGAAGGCTAACAAGGTACGCAAAAAGCCCCTGAGAGTTATCCTGAACGGTCTCGGCAAGGACGCTGCTCAGATCATCGCTCGTATCAACGGCTTCACATACGTTGAGACAGAGATGGACTACTACACAGGCGAGGTTAAGGAAGTATTCCGCAAGGCATACTCCGACGGTCTGCGTTCCAAGGTTAACTGCTACGGCGCTAACGACGTAACAGAAGGCGTTGCTATCATGTGGAAGGAGAACGTTGACGTTTCCATCACAGGTAACTCCACCAACCCCACACGCTTCCAGCACCCCGTTGCAGGCACCTACAAGAAGGAGTGCACAGAGAAGGGCAAGAAGTACTTCTCCGTAGCATCCGGCGGTGGTACAGGTAGAACTCTGCACCCCGATAACATGGCTGCAGGTCCTGCTTCCTACGGTATGACCGATACAATGGGCCGTATGCACTCTGACGCTCAGTTCGCAGGTTCTTCTTCCGTTCCCGCGCACGTTGAGATGATGGGTCTTATCGGTGCAGGTAACAACCCCATGGTTGGTATGACTGTTGCTTGCGCAGTTGCGGTTGAAGAGGCTATGAAGTAATTAATACTTCTGTTACCCCAAAAATTAAGCCAGTCGAGAAATCGGCTGGCTTTTTTCATCAATTCGAGTTCATAAACGACTTATTTTCTCCTTTTTTTGATTGCAGTTACTAAATCTTCGAAATGTTCTCCATATGTTGTATCGTTATTCTTTTGTCTAACTGCATAGATATATTTTTGTGTTCTGTTAAACAATCTCAATGTACCCTGTCCCGTCCCTCCATCAAAGACCCACATAGGAAGATATTTCTTTTTCGCCAATAGTCCCCAATGCTGATAAAAATTTACTATTGCAGCAGCGTGTATATTTCCCGAATCAGATATATTATCAGTTATGTCATTTTTATAAACATAATTTCTAGACTCTATAAATTTTTCGTCTTCCATCTTTTTAAAAAACTCATCCACGGCTAAATAACGATTATTAACAAAACTAAAAATGCTGATTATAAGACCAGCCAGTGCAATTATAAAACTTCCAACACTTAAACATAATTCTATATTCATAATACCCTCCACTTTTGCTTGTCCAAATGTTTGATTTCTTTCCTAATTATATACCACGCAGCATAAAATGTCAATATTCGTCAACTGATTACCTATACTAAATCTAACCATAGCACACTTATGAACATATGAATAATTGATAAATTTGATATTGACAACAACGCCCGTTCGATGTATAATTAAGGTGTATTATTTAATAAACGGAGGTCATACATCATGGCTATTTTAGTAACAGGCGGCGCAGGCTTTATCGGCTCCCACACCTGTGTGGAGCTGCTCAACGCAGGCGAAGAGATCGTTGTAATGGATAACTTCTATAACTCCAACGCAAAGGCACTGGACGGCATCAAGGAGATCACAGGCAAGGATTTCAAGTTCTACGAGGCTGATATGCTGGATATGACGGCTGTAGATGAGATATTCGCAGAGAACGATATCGAGGCTGTTATCCACTTCGCAGGCTACAAGTGCGTTCCCGAGAGCGTGAAAAAGCCCCTGATGTACTACTCCAATAATATCCGTGGTACATTCAACATTCTTGAATGCATGAAGAAGTACGGCTGCACAAAGTTCGTTTTCAGCTCCTCTGCGACAGTTTACGGCATCCCCGCATCCGTTCCCGTTAAGGAGGATTTCCCCCTCTGCGCTATCAACCCCTACGGCAGCACAAAGCTCATCATTGAGAATCTCTGCCGTGAGATGGCTGCCGCAAGCGACAAATGGAGCATGATCCTGCTGCGCTACTTCAATCCCGTTGGCGCTCACGAAAGCGGAAAGATCGGCGAGGATCCCAACGGTCTGCCCAACAACCTCATGCCTATCGTGCTTGACAAGGCAACAGGCAAGCGTGATGTTCTGAGCGTTGCAGGCAACGACTACCCCACTCCCGACGGCACCTGCGTGCGTGACTACATCCACGTTGTGGATCTCGCAAAGGGTCACGTTGCAGCTATCAAGAAGGCAAGAAACTCCAACGGCGCTCTGGCTTACAACCTCGGCACAGGCAACGGCTACTCCGTTCTGGAGATCCTTGATACGTTCCAGAGAGTGAACAACATCGACCTCGGCTACACCATCGGTGAACGCCGCCCCGGCGACGCAGCCGCTACATACGCAGACCCCGCTCTCGCAGAAAAGGAGCTGGGCTGGAAGGCAGAAAAGACTCTGGAGGAGATGTGCAGAGACGCATGGAACTTCAGAAAGCTTCGTGAGGAAGAGAATAAGTAACAGAATTGCGGCGTTATCAGAGGATAGCGCCGCTTTTTGCAAAGGAGTGATAGCTATGATAAAACCCAAAAAACTCCGCAAAGGAGATACCATAGCTACTATCAGCCCGTCATGGGGATGTGCAGGCGCAGGCAGAGTAAGATGGCAATACAAACTCGGCGTACAACGGTTGAATGAGCTTGGTCTGAACGTGGTCGCTGCGCCGAATTCGATGAAAGGCACTGCATATCTTGAAGCTCATCCTGAGGCAAGAGCTGCTGACCTGATGTGGGCGTTTGAAAACACTGATGTAAAAGCCATTATTGCAAATATCGGCGGTAACGATTCGGTGCGTCTGCTGCCATATCTTGATCCTGAGATGATAAAGAGCAATCCCAAGATACTATGCGGCTACTCCGATGTAATGACGCTGCACCTTTATTGCCACCAGCTTGGATTGACTACATTCTACGGTGACAATCTGCTGACTACGATAGGCGAAGCACAAGGTTGGCATGAATTCAGCAGATATTGGTTTGAAAAGACACTGTTTGATGCTTCTCCCATTGGCAATATACCTCCCAGCAAGAACTGGTCGCACGGTAAAAATCACCACACCGACCCGAAATATCTTCGTGAATACATCCCAAACTATGGATATATCCGTGTACAAGGGCATGGCAAGGTGTGCGGACGTCTTTTCGGCGGTCACGGCGGCATTGCTGAGTATGAGCCTGACTGTGGCATAACACTGAGAAAGTCAGATTTTAAGGATGCGATATTCTTCTATGAGGATATCCCCGAAATATGGAGCAAAGATTACATCCGTAGCTTTTTTGAATGGCTCGGAGATAACGACTTTTTACGGGTAATAAACGGTATCGTGATTGGAAAAATGCGCTCACATGAACCATTTGAACCTTATGCAGATATCATCCGCAAAGTGGTATCAGAAAAATACCACCGTCCTGATATGCCGATAATGTACGGATTAAATTTCGGTCACGCTTCACCGATATGCGTTCTGCCTTACGGAGCGATGGCGGAGATGGATGTTGACAGAATGACGTTTGAAATAAAGGAAAGTGGAGTAATATAACATAAAAGGCTGTGCGGAGATCCACACAGCCTTTGCTATTATTGTACATATCCAAGGCGAACAAGAAAGTATCAGATACTAGGAAACTATCCTACGGCTAGGCTTTGTGCCTGCCGTAGGATAGTTGACGACGTAGATGATGCTTTATTGGCAGCCTTACTTGCCGAGAGCCTCTTTTGCTGTTGCAACGATATTCTCAGCGCACAGACCGAACTCCTTCAGCAGATCAACTGCGGGGCCGCTGTGACCGAATACGTCCTTCACGCCGATCTTGATAACGGGTACGGGGAACTCCTCTGTAACCACGTCAGCAACTGCGGAGCCGAGACCGCCGATAACGCTGTGCTCCTCAACTGTGATGATCTTGCCTGTTTCCTTAGCAGCCTTGATGATGATATCACGGTCGATGGGCTTGATGGTGTGGATGTTGATGATGCGAGCGTCAATGCCCTGCTCAGCGAGAGCCTTGCCTGCCTCGATAGCCTCTGCAACCATCAGACCTGTTGCGATGATGGTGATGTCCTTGCCGTCCTTCAGCTGGATGCCCTTGCCTACCTCAAACTTGTAGGTTGCGGGATCGTTGAAGATGGGGGCAGCAAGACGACCGAATCTCATGTAGGTAGGACCTACATAATCAGCCATTGCCAGAACTGCAGCCTTTGCCTCAACATCGTCTGCAGGATTGATAACTGTCATGCCGGGGATGGAGCGCATGAGAGCGATATCCTCGTTGCACTGGTGGGATGCGCCGTCCTCACCAACGGAGATACCTGCGTGTGTTGCGCCGATCTTTACGTTGATGTGAGGATAGCCGATGCTGTTTCTTACGATCTCGAAAGCTCTGCCTGCTGCGAACATAGCAAAGGAGCTTGCGAATACCAGCTTGCCTGTTGTCGCAATACCTGCGGCAACGCCCATCATATTAGCCTCTGCGATACCGAAATCGAAGAAACGATCGGGATATGCAGCCTTGAATGTACCTGTTTTTGTTGCAGCAGCAAGGTCAGCGTCCAGAACTACCAGATCGGGGCGCTTTTCAGCGAGCATTACAAGAGCTTCGCCGTAGCTGTCACGGGTTGCTTTCTTTTCCATATCTATAACTTCCTTTCGGTGTGATTACTTCTCTAACTCAGCAAGGCGGGCATTCAGCTCCTCCATTGCCTTTGCGTACTCCTCTGCGTTGGGAGCCTTGCCGTGCCAGCCGCACTGGTTTTCCATGAAAGAAACGCCCTTGCCCTTTGTGGAGCGCTGGATGATGACTGTGGGCTTGTTGAGAACTGTCTCAGCCTCGTTGAATGCCTTTTCGATCTCATCGAAATCGTGACCGTTGATGCAGATAACGTGCCAGCCGAATGCAGCGAACTTCTCATCGATAGGATAGGGACTCATAACATCGCCGATCTTACCATCGATCTGCAGACCGTTGTTGTCAACCACTGCTACGAGGTTATCGAGCTGATAGAGAGCTGCGAACATAGCAGCCTCCCAAACCTGACCCTCCTGGATCTCGCCATCGCCGTGAACTGCGTAAACCTTGTAGGTGTCGCTGGAGATCTTGCCCGAGAGAGCCATACCGCACGCAGCGGAAATACCCTGACCGAGAGAGCCTGTGCTCATATCAACGCCGGGAACCTTGCCCTTTACGGGGTGACCCTGAAGTCTGGAATCGATCTTGCGGAGAGTCTTAAGCTCCTCAACGGGGAAAAAGCCTCTGTGTGCAAGGCAGGCATACAGTGCGGGAGCGGTGTGTCCCTTAGAGAGCACCAGTCTGTCGCGGTCTGCCATTTCGGGGTTTGCGGGGTCAACGTTCATTCTGTTCATGTACAGATAAGTCAGAGTATCAGCAACGGAAAGAGAGCCGCCGGGATGTCCCGCCTTTGCGTTGTAAACGCCCTCGATCACGCCCATTCTGACCTTTGTTGCAGCTATTTCAAGCTGCTTTTTGAGCTGTTCGTCCATGTTTAGTCCTCCTGTGTTTTATAAATCGGTCAACCGATATTAATTTCCTTAATTATTATACCTTGTATTCATGAAATAGTCAATATCAATACTATACAAGATTACGGCGACTTATCGCCGTCTATTACGCCAACCTGATAGTCATCCTCATAAATGATCTTCCCTACATGATTGCTGTACACGATATCATATGGAATATCATACTTATCAAGCAGGTCAATGAGCGGCTGGATATGCTCCAACATCTCTGCGCTGCTGTCGGTCTTGAACCATGTCACAGCACCCTGAGGATTTTCATTGTCGTTGCCGTAAAAAGGCGGCTCGGGAAGATTATCGAGGAACCATTGATATGTCTCCTCGTAGATTTTGGCATCTTCGGCAGAATAAATTCCATCCCGTATCCTACGCCAGTTGAGAACGAATATACCCACAGGCTTTTGAGTGCGGTAAGCGATCTCCCTACCTTGTATGCGCATATATTTTGGAAACTTCATTTTTACTCCTTATCACAAAGATATCCCACGCCGTATTCGTAATCGCCGTCCGAGAACATCGGGTCTACGCCCCATGCGGCTGCGATCTCGATAACCGATTCCTCATCGGGGAACTCCACGCTCTCCCAGTCGTCCTCGTCCGTCTGAATGAACTTGTCAAAGCCGAGCTGCTGCTCCTGAGGAGTGATGTTTCCCCTGTTGAGATACACCTCGCCGCTCTCGCCCAACCAGCCATAGCCACGGGAAAGCTCGCCGTAAACGAACTTCGCCCAGCAGTGGAAATCAACCACACGCTCCGTTACGAAGCACTGCATTTCAGAGAAATATTTTGCATACTGAGCGAGTGAATTTATCTCGCTCTCGGCGTCTGCACCCTGAAATGCGTCATAGCCGACCACCAGTACATATCCTCTAACTACGGGAGATACGAACACCTTATCACCGATCTGCGCCATTCCGCTCGACCAGTTGGCAGGCACAGAGTTTTTCAGACCCAGCAGCAGTATCACCTGCTCGGGAGTGGTATCCTTTATGCAAAGCCAGCTTGATTTGTAGCCAAAGGGCTGCGGCTTATCAGGGAAAGCATCGGGCAAGACCCGCACCGCTGTTTTCGGCTGAGGCTGCACCACCTGCATACGAGGCGGCTCTGCAACTTTCTTTTTCTTCTTATCCTCACGAAAGCTCGATATTATGCTATAAAACGCCGAGCCGAACCATATTGCTGAGAACAGATAGTTCTTCGGTCCATCGCCCGTTACGGCAAGCAGATAATATGCGATGCCCAGAAACAGCCTTACGCCAAGAAGCAGCCACCAGTTCGTGAGTATTTTAAAGACTTTCGACATACTTAATTATCTCCGCCATTGCGCCGCTGTTGTTATCGCACACAACGAGATCAGCCGCCGCCTTGACAGCCTCCTGTGCGGATGCTACAGCAACGCCCAGATCAGCCTTCTGTATCATTGCGAGATCGTTCATATAGTCGCCTGCTGCTACGGAATAAAATCCACGCACGCCCAGCTTTTCCTTCAGCATACGGAAGCCTGTGGATTTATCCACACCCTCAGGCAGGCACTCATAATATACGGGAGCGCTGCGCACCCACTGTGCCTGCTGCATATCCGAGGCTTCGATATACTTCTGCACCTCGTCCATTTTTTCAGGCTCATGCGCCAGCAGCACCTTCAGCCAGCCGCTTTCGGGCAGCTCGTCAATGGTGCAGGGATGGGGTGGAATGCCCTCCAGTGCAAGGTGGTCAAGCTCCGTCTGATTCAGGAAAGGCGTGTATATGGTCTGCTCATGCAGCACCTCAATGCCGAGATCGGGGAACTGCTCATGCAGCCTGCGGATGTAATCCCTTGCGTGCATGCCTATCTCGCACTGCCACACGAATTTTTCTTCTGTGAAATCATATACCGCAGCGCCGTTGAATACCACGGTGGGAATATCTATGCCGAGCTTTTTGACAATGCTCCTCGCCATGCCGCAGCCCCGTCCCGTTGCAACGGTAAACAATCCACCGCCTGCCACAAAACGCTGTATCGCTTCAAGATCCTGCGGCAGTATCTGCTTATCGTCTGTCAGCAGAGTGCCGTCAAGATCGGTCATGATTATTACCTGACTGAAATCCATTTTAATCCTCTATCGTTTTCAGAAATTTGGTGAAATACTCGGGCAGCTCGCTTTCAAACTCCATGTATTCACCCGTTCTCGGATGAACAAAGCCGAGCTTTTTAGCGTGCAGGCACTGTCCCTCCAGCCACTTCGGCTTGCCATTTCCGTAGACCTCGTCGCCTGCCACGGGATTTCCCTTGTACGCCATGTGTACTCGTATCTGATGAGTTCTGCCTGTTTCAA
>JAZKZL010000376.1:0-3576 GCA_045612645.1 Oscillospiraceae bacterium | reverse complement strand
GTTGTAGCGATCGGTCGCTTCATCGTATTCCATGCCGATGACGAGATTTCCCTCGCCGTCAAGCCAGCTCATATCGTCATCCCAGTGGTTGTTGAGATCCTGCCGCTTCCATTCGGGGCAGCGCTCCCATTTGGTGAGGTCAAGCTGTGTGCCGTTGAAATCATCCTCAAAAGTCAGCATATATTCCTTGCCGTCCAGCACGAGCGTGTCATGCTGCGGCTGAGTGAGCGTGAGATTCAGCGCCTGTATCAGCGCCAGAAGCGTTGCGGCAGCTTTCATAGCTCCTCCTTAGTCGGTAACGGGCGTGATGCCGTAAGTCGCGGTTATCTGCGCGGGATAGCTTTCTGCGATCATTCCGTCATATCCCACTATTACTATAGCGCCCTCGGTAAACTGCGCTGTTATGCTCTCATCAAGCTCCAAAGCACCGTAGCCTACGGTGATGCGGTCTGCGGAGCGCAGCTCCCATTCGCCCGCACAAGGCTCCAGCAGCAGGGTAGTGCCGTTTGCCTCGATTATCTTCGCTTTCATGTTGTGGATGTAGTTTACGTGTTCCACGGTGCCGTTTTCGCCGTAGTATACCACGACCTCATCGTTGCCCTCGGCATTCCACACGCTGCCCCAGAAGCCCGAAAGCATACCGTCAGGCTCGCCCCATATTTCGGAGAGCTGCTCCTCGTTGTAGCCGTGCAGCTTCTCTGTTGCCCATTCTGCGCCCTCTGTTCGGATGAGCGAAAGTGCGGGGATATTATCTAGGCTCTTGTTACCGCTGAGTACAGCGGCGCATACGATGATGCATATTACACCCATAGCCGCAACGAATATCGTCACGCCAAAGGCTAACTTTTTTGCGATGTTGTTCATATATTGATAAGACCTCTATCTATCATAGACTGCGCCGCAAGCATGATGCCTGTCTTGCCTGTGGGGAATGTAAGACCGCCCTGCAGCCAAACGGCATATGGCTCTCTGAGGGGAGCGTCAGCGGAAAGCCCCACCGATGCGCCCATGGTGAATGCGCCTGCCGCCATGATGACCTGACTGTCGTAGCCGGGCATATCCCAAGGCTCGGGGGAAGCAAAGCTGTCCACGGGTGAGCCGCTCTGGATGCCCTGACAGAATGCAATGAGCTGCTGCTCGCCGCCGAGCTTCAGTGCCGCGATTATATCCGTGCGTTTCTCGTTGTATTTCGGGAAACATTCATATCCGAGTATCTCAAACAGTGCAGTTGCGAAAACGGATGTTTTCAGCGCAGCGCAGACAGCCTCAGGCGCATGGAAGATTCCGAGATACATTCCGCGCAGCTGATTAAGGCTCGCACCTACTTCCTTGCCTGTGCCGGGCGTGGTGAGTCTGAAAGCGCACTGCTCAACGTAATCCGCTCTGCCTGCTATGTAGCCGCCTGTCTCGGCGATACCGCCGCCGAGGTTCTTGATAAGGCTGCCGATGATGATATCAGCGCCTACTGCGAGAGGCTCACGCTCCTCCACAAGCTCACCGTAGCAGTTATCTACCATGATGCAGCAGTCCTTGTTCACGCTGCGCACAGCCTTTACCATCTCGCCGATAACATCGATGGTGAAGGAGGGGCGCAGGGAATAGCCTCTTGAACGCTGGATGTATGCCACCTTGCAGCCTGCCGCCTTTGCAGCTATGCCAGCGAGGTCGGGAGTGCCGTCGGGCAGCAGCTCCACCATGTCAAAGCTCACGCCGAAGTCCTTGAGAGAGCCGATATTATCGCCCTTGATAACACCCTGAATGGTGTCGTAAGGCTCGCCCGTGAGGGAGAGCAGCGTATCGCCCGTACGGAGTATGCCGAAAAGCGCGGTGGTTATCGCATGGGTACCGTTCACGAAGTTGTGGCGCACAAGAGCGTCCTCAGCGCTCAGTATCTGAGCGAAAACAGCGTCAAGTTTGTCACGTCCGTCATCGCCGTAGCCGTAGCCGTTGGTACCCTTCATGTGGATATCGCTTATGCGGTTGTCGATAAAAGCCTTCAGCACCTTCTGTCCGTTCAGTTCTGCAAGCCTGTCAAGCTCCGCAAAAGGCTCACGGCAAAGCTCCATAGCCTTATCAGCGGCGTTCAGCAGGGCGGGGGAGAATTCAAATATAGCCATTGTATTTTATGTCCTCTTGTTCTTTATATATTTATATGGATGCACATAACGCTCCAATATATTATTGTACACAATTTTTCCCATTATGTCAACCTTTTGACGATATTATTCCTCAATATCTCCACAAATCTTTCGATATGATGTAACCAAATATCCCGATGCGCATAATATGTACTATGAAACGGAAGCTTCAAAGGGAAGCGGAGTTTCAAGAAAGTACTTTTTAAGGAGGACATCATTATGTCATGCTTCAACTTTGGTGGTAACAACTGCTGCTGGATCATCATCCTCATTCTCCTGTTCTGCGTATGCGGCAACGGCAACAATGCCTGCGCAGCTAACGACTGTGGCAACAACTGCGGTAACAACTGCAATCCCTGCTGCTGATACCACCCCAAAATGTTCATAGCCGTATAAACGGCAGACCTCCCCGAAAGGGGAGGTCGATCTTTATACATATCCCGATCTGTCATGCGCTTTGCGGTGCGGCGTGACCGCCGTTTTGGTTATTTGCAGCTGCCCTTGATTTACTATGCGATTTGCGGTGTGGCTCTGCCGCCGTTTAGACGAGATGTAGTCGCAAGGGTAGGGGTCAAACCTACGGTTTACCCCTACTACCCCTATCCCTTTGGTTCCGCACACCGCTGCGCTGTGCGGCGATTTTTTAGGATGGGTTTATCGTGTATGACGGTTGCTTTTAATTAGTAGGTACTGCGGAACTCTCATTTTAACTCCGTACATGAGATTGACCTATCTAAGCGCAAGCGCCAGCCGCAGAGCTTGCGGCGTTGCCTGTAATAAATCTGTGAAATGCACATTAAATCATCTTAATTAGTTGTCGTCCGACCGCTGTGTTGTAACAGTTGAAATATATCACAAGCTAATTAAAAGCTACGTCAAAAGCTCTGCGGCTAACCGTAACGCTTAGATAAGTTAATTTATTGCGTGATATTACTAGGAGAGTTCCGAAGTGCGATATCATTAAAAGCTACAAACAGACACGATAAACCCATCCTAAAAAATCGCCGCACAGCGTAGCGGTGTGCGGAACCAAAGGGATAGGGGTAGTAGGGGTAAACCGTAGGTTTAACCCCTACCCTTGCGACTACATCTCGTCTTGACGGCGGCAAAGCCACACCGCAAAGGGCATAATAAATCAAGAGCAGCTACAAATAGCCAAAACGGCGCTCACGCCACACCGCAAACAACCCGATAAATCGGAAAACAGCAAGCGAAAAGGGCGGATTGTACATCCGCCCTTATGCTTATTTAATTAATGGTGGAACAGACGAATGCCTGTGAACGCCATTGCGATGTTGTACTTGTCGCAGGTCTCGATAACGTTGTCGTCACGGATAGAACCGCCGGGCTCTGCGATGTACTCAACGCCTGACTTCTTTGCTCTCTCGATATTGTCGCCGAATGGGAAGAATGCGTCTGAACCGAGACAAACGCCTGT
>JAZKZL010000375.1:0-1637 GCA_045612645.1 Oscillospiraceae bacterium | reverse complement strand
GTCAGATAGATATCGTGACCACGCCCTGCGGCGCTCCTGTTGCCATGGTGCATTGCAACAACTGCACCACCGATCTCAATGGCTGGGTAGGGCTGTTTGATGAGCTGCTCAGAAGCTTCGGCTGTGATGTTTCAAAGAATGATCTCTATAATAAGCTGTTTGCGGCGGCGCTTTCGGGAGATGCAGACTGCAGCGGCATCATCAGCTATAACTATCATTCGGGCGAGCATGTTACAGGCTTTACAGAGGGCAGACCCATGCTCATGCGTTCGCCTGAGAGTGTGTTCAGTGTCGCAAATGTGATGAGAAGTCTTATTTATTCCAGCATGTCCACGCTGAAGATAGGAATGGATATCCTGATGAATGAGGAGAAAGTAACGCTGGATAAGATATATGCCCACGGCGGTCTGTTCAAATCTCCTGTGACGGGTCAGCGTTTTCTGGCATCGGCTCTCGGCGTGCCTGTGGCGCTTATGGAAACAGCAGGTGAGGGCGGTGCATGGGGCATTGCGCTGCTGGCGGCATATCAGGCTCGTGAAAACAGAGAAGAGGATCTCGCAGCATATCTGAATGACAGAGTTTTTGCAGGCGCAAGTGGAAGCTGCATGGAGCCTCACAGCGGCGATGCAGCAGGCTTTGCCGAATATATGAAGCAGTACAGAGCAGGTCTTGCAGCAGAAAAGGCTGCTGTTGAAGCTGCACATAACTGATCTTTCGTATCGGAATAAAAGAAAACAGCTCCATCAACCGATGGAGCTGTAGTTGTTTAAGCGGATTACTTCTTTGCGTCCTGCTCACGGATCTCGCTGCGGCGGATCTTTCCGCTGCCGACTGTCTTAGGCAGGCTGTCACGGAACTCGATGACTCTGGGGTACTTATAGGGAGCAGTCTGGTTCTTGACGTAGGTCTGGATCTCCTTTTTCAGTTCGTCGGAGGGCTGAGTGCCGTTTGTAAGCACGATGGTAGCCTTTACTACCTGACCTCTGATCTCATCGGGAACGCCTGTAACAGCGCACTCCAGAACATAGGGCAGCTCCATGATAACGCTTTCGATCTCAAACGGGCCGATGCGGTAACCCGAGGACTTGATGAGATCATCCACTCTGCCGACATACCAGTAGTAGCCATCCTCATCCATGCGGGCGGTATCGCCTGTGTGGTAGTAGCCGTCATGCCATGCTGCGCGGGTGCTTTCCTCGTTGTTGTAGTAGCTCATGAACAGGCCGCAGGGCTTGCTGTCGCCTGTCTTGATGCAGATCTCGCCTGTTTCGCCCACGCCTGCCTCGGTGCCGTCTGCATTCATGATGTGAACGTTATACAGCGGATTTGGCTTGCCCATGGAGCCGGGCTTCGGAGTCATGCCCACGAAGTTTGCGATGGAGAGCGTTGTCTCTGTCTGACCGAAGCCTTCCATGAGAGAAATGCCTGTAGCTTTCTTGAACTGGTAGAACACCTCGGGATTGAGCGCCTCGCCTGCGATAGTTGCATACTTCAGGCTGGAGAGATCGTACTTTGCAAGATCCTCCTTGATGAAGAAACGGTACATGGTGGGAGGTGCGCAGAAGGTGGTGATGTTGTACTTTGCGAACATGGGGAGGATATCCTCGGCGTGGAAACGCTCAAAGTCGTATACGAAC
>JAZKZL010000374.1:0-3947 GCA_045612645.1 Oscillospiraceae bacterium | reverse complement strand
GGTATAATAAAAACAACTTATACCAATTGCTGACGCAATTGCGTTGTTTTTATTGAACGGCGTGAAGGTCTGCTTCCGCAGACAGCGCCTGTCGGCGCTTTCAACTGCTTCCGCAGTTGCTTTACTGGTATAATTATTATTGTATATATGGCAAGATCTCACCAACCGAAAGGATGATTTTATGACGATCAAGGAAATCAGCGAAATTCTCCACGCAGAAGTATTATGCTGTGAAGAAAACACCTCCCACGAGGTACAAACCGCCTGTGGCTCTGATATGATGAGCGACGTGCTGGCATTCGTAAAGAACCAGTCCGTGCTGCTGACAGGTCTGTGCAACCCTCAGGTGGTAAGAACAGCCGAAATGATGGACATAATCTGCATAGTGTTCGTAAGAGGCAAGCAGCCCGACGAAAATATGCTGGAGCTTGCAAAGGAAAGAGGCATTCCCCTGCTCTCCACCAAGCACCGTATGTTCAACGCCTGCGGAATGCTCTATGACCATGGTCTGCGCGGAGGTGATCTCAATTGAACGATACCATCACATTGACATATAATGTCTCGGATGACGATTTTACAAGGGCGGGCGAGGCTTCCAGCAACGTAAAGAGCAAGCTGAAGATGATGAACGTTCCCCCTGATGTCATCAGAAAAGTAGCTATCTCCATGTACGAGGGCGAGATCAACATGGTCATCCATGCTAACGGCGGCACCATCACTGTTGAGATCAGCACCGACTGCATAACCATGATCCTTGCCGATAAAGGCCCCGGTATCAAGAATATCGAGCAGGCAATGCAGGCAGGTTTCTCCACTGCGCCCGACAATATCCGTACTCTGGGCTTTGGCGCAGGTATGGGTCTGCCCAACATGAAAAAATACAGCGATGAGATGGATATCCAGACCGAGATCGGTGTGGGTACCACCGTTACCATGAAAGTATACATCAAGTAACACCAACGGAGGTGGATAACAATGGAAGAATTCTACCATTCTGTCCATCTTGACAGCGATCTGTGCAAGGGCTGCATAAACTGCATCAAGCGCTGCCCTACGCAGGCTATCCGTGTACATAACGGCAAGGCAGTCATAAAAAAGGAATTCTGCATCGACTGCGGCGAATGTATCAGGATATGTCCCCATCACGCAAAAAAAGCCTCATACGACAGCCTGGAAGTGCTGAAGAACTACGAATACACCGTGGCTCTTCCCGCACCGTCGCTCTACGGACAGTTCAACAACGTGGACGATGCGAACATCATCCTGCGCGCGCTGATCGGCATGGGCTTTGACGATGTGTATGAGGTAAGCGCCGCTGCCGAGATGGTCTCCGAAATGTCAAGACGATATGTGGAGGAACACCGCGAAGATAAGCCTTTCATCAGCACCGCTTGTCCTACGGTAGTAAGGCTGATAAGAGTGCGTTTCCCCAATCTGATATCTCATCTTCTGCCGATAAATGCGCCTGTGGATATCGCAGCGTCCATCGCAAGAGAAAGAGCGATGAAAAAGACTGGACTTCCCTCTGAGAAGATAGGCATAATCTTCATCTCCCCCTGCCCTGCCAAAGTAACGGCTTGCAAGGATGTCATCGGTAACGATCGCTCCGAAGTGGATGCAGTGGTGGCTATCAAGGATGTTTATCCAAAACTGCTGCCTCACATGAGCTATGATGATTTCGAGGTGGATTACGTCCGCTCGGGCAGAATAGGCGTGGGTTGGGGCAACAACGGCGGCGAGGCAGGCGGTCTGCTGACGGACAGCTATCTCGCGGCAGACGGTATAGAAAACGTGATCCGTGTGCTGGAGGATCTGGAGGATCAGAAGTTCACCGATCTTGATTTCATCGAACTCGGCGCCTGCAGCGGCGGATGTGTGGGCGGCGTTCTCACTGTCGAGAATCCCTATGTTGCTCAGGCAAAGCTGAAAAAGCTGTGCAAATATCTCCCCGTGGCACGAAACCACATGAACGGAAAATATCTCGATAACGCATTCTTCCAGAAACCTATCGAGTACAAGCCTGTGTTCAAGCTCGGCAACACATTTGCAGAAAGCTTTAATAAAATGCAGCAGGTGGAGGCTCTGTGCAACGAGCTTCCCGGTCTTGACTGCGGCTCCTGCGGCGCACCCACCTGCAAGACTCTCGCTGAGGATATCGTGAGAGGCGACGCAGCTGTTACAGACTGTATCTTCGTGCTGAAGGAATACTTC
This sequence comes from Oscillospiraceae bacterium, assembly GCA_045612645.1. Lineage (GTDB taxonomy): Bacteria > Bacillota > Clostridia > Oscillospirales > Ruminococcaceae > CAG-115. Next base: position 1,736 of record JAZKZL010000374.1, on the reverse strand, counting down.
AACTACGGAAAATATCAGAGAACTCCCGAAGAAAATAAAAACGACGGAAATAATACTTCCGGAAAGGAACAGAAATGACTATTAGCGAACTAAAAGAGAAGAAACTGTTCAAACTGATAAACGACGGTGGAAACGATAATACCGCCATCACAAAGCCCTTTGCCTGTGATCTGCTCAGCTTTGCAATGAGCAGAGCAAGCAGCGGCTGCGCATGGTTCACCGTAATGGGCAATGTGAATACCATAGCGGTGTCCGTGCTGGCAGAGTGTGCCTGCATTATCCTGTGTGAGGGTGCGGATCTTGACGAAACTGCCCTTGAAAAGGCAAAGCAGCAGGGCGTTACTGTATTTGCTACAGAGCACCCCATCATAGATGCTGCTATCACGCTCCTTGAATCGGTAAAATGAAGCTGAGTTACGACCTCCACATCCACTCCTGCCTCTCCCCCTGCGGAGATAACGATATGCTCCCCTCAAATATAGTGGGCATGGCGATGCTGAAGCAGCTGGATGTGATAGCCGTCACAGATCACTGCTCCTGTCTCAACTGCCCCGCCGTGGATAAGCTCGCAAAGGCTTACGGCATCACTGCGCTGTTCGGCATGGAGCTTACCACTGAGGAAGAAGTACATGTTCTCTGCCTGTTCGACGAGCTGGAAAAGGCGATGGATTTCGGCAGCTATGTACGCACGCAGTATCTCGATATCGCGAACGTGCCCGAGATATTCGGCGAACAGCTCATCGTTGACGAGGACGACAACATCATCGGCAAGGAGGACACCCTGCTGATAAATGCCACGCAGATAGGCTTTGAGTTCGTACACGGACTCACAGAGAGATACGGCGGCGTGATGATACCCGCTCATGTGGAGAAAAAGGCGAACAGCCTGCTCGCAAACCTCGGTGCAGTGCCTGAGGAGAGCCGTTTCACCTGCTTTGAGATGAAGCACATCGGCTATCATGATCAGATATGCGAGGAGCATCCTTATTTCAAAAAGTGCAGAATGATAACCAACTCCGATGCGCATTATCTTGAGCATATCAATGAGCCTGTAAACTTCCTTGAAGCGGATGAAAACACCGCTGCGGCAGTGCTGAGAGCATTAAAAGGATAAACAAAAGTGTGAAATTTCCTCAGAATATTAAACCATATTACCAGTGAATGAGTTCGATATTGTTTCGGACTCATTCTTTTTGTTTATTGGAAATTCCATTTTGTATTAATATCACCGGTAGTTCCCACACATATACTATAAGATTTCGTTTTAATTCACGCGAATATGTTTTGATCTTTCTACCTGTTTTGCCCATAAAAAAATACGCACCTCAAAAGCGTATAACTTTTGAGGTGCATATACTATGTGTTCAGATATTGTTTGCCTTATTCATCTTCCTTGCGTCTGCGGATGGATACTACTGCGCCCGAAGCTGCAAGAACAGACATCATTACTGGAAGAGCACTAGCGCCTGTTGTATCAGGGTTTGCGTTGCCGTCAACATCGTCAGGATCGTTGCTGTCATCGGGTCTGACAGACACGTCACCCTCGCCCTCGGGGATCTCTTCTGTATCGGGATCGATGTTACCATCAACGGAATCGACTGTGAAAGGATCGTCGGGGTCAACAGGATCTACGGGCTTATCGGGAACAATGACGGGATCGTCGGGATTCTCGGGGTCATCTGTCTCGGTAGGATCGTCGGGATCCTCAGGATCAACGGGATCAACAGGATCAACAG
>JAZKZL010000373.1:0-4820 GCA_045612645.1 Oscillospiraceae bacterium | reverse complement strand
GAGCCGAGCAGACCATAATTCTCATTGAAGCCGCTGCCGTTGATGGATGCGTTCATGATCTCATCAAGACCGAGAACGATCTCAGCGCCTGCAGCCTTCAGGATGCGCTTTGTTCTTGCACGGGTGTGGATATCGCAGCAGAGAACATTCTTGGTGTAGTTCAGAACTGCCTTAGGATTGTTAGCGAAGATGATCTCGCACTCAGCGCCGCACTCACGAACGAGATTCTCGTAATACTCAACGTAGTCAACGCCTGTAAATGTATGCTTCTCATAGCCGAAAAGCTCACGGTATTTTTCAAGAGTAAGCACGTCAGTGTAAGGATTAACGCCCTTTTCATCCAGTGCGTCAAGGCTTACAAGGTGGTTTCCGACCTCATCGGAGGGATAGGAGAGCATAAGAACGATCTTCTTTGCGCCCTTAGCAATACCTCTGAGGCAGATAGCGAAACGATTGCGGCTGAGTATGGGGAAGATAACGCCGACAGTCTCACCGCCGAACTTTGTTCTGACATCCTCAGCGATATCGTCAACAGAAGCGTAGTTGCCCTGCGCTCTTGCCACGATAGCCTCGGTCATCGCAACGATGTCTCTGTCACGGATCTCGAAACCGTCATCCTTAGCGGCCTCCAGTACAGAATTAGTAACGATCTCAACGATATCGTCGCCATTTCTGATGATAGGCGCTCTTACACCTCTTGATACAGTACCGATCATACGGCTCATAAATTAAACACTCCCTAAAATTAAATACGATGCTGAAAGGCTCGCCAAAAAACGATCCTTAACAATCGCAAAAATATTTTAACACATTTTTAATCATTTTTCAATAGGATTTGAGCAGGTTTTTGCGTTTTTTTTGATGTTTCTGTATATTTTCACACGTCAGAAAAGATATGCAGCGCTACTTATGTTAATTTCTCACAGTGTGTGCCGAAATATTCCCGTATGCCACAAAAAAACTATTGCAAAAAATGAGGAAATGTGAGATAATAAGAATGATACTATATCAAAAAGGAGATATTTTCAATGTCTAAAATAGTTGTTTTCGATCACCCCCTCATCCAGCACAAGATCACACTGCTGCGTGACTGCAACACAGGCACCCGTGATTTCCGTATCCTTATTGAGGAGATAGCTACCCTGATGGGCTACGAGGCGCTGCGTGACCTGCCTGTTGAGATGAAGGAAATCAAGACTCCCATAGAGAACACCATGGCACCTGTTATCACAGGCAAGACCATCGCTGTTGTGCCGATACTGCGTGCGGGACTCGGCATGGTAAAGGGCATTCTCGCCCTCGTTCCCACTGCAAAGGTTGGTCACATCGGTATGTACCGTGATCCCGAGACACATCTGCCGCAGGAATACTATGCAAAGCTCCCTGAAAATATTGAGGAGCGCACCGTAGTTCTGCTGGATCCCATGCTCGCAACAGGCGGCTCCGCAGTTGCAGCGGTAGATTATCTCAAAAAGCAGGGCGTGAAGTCCATCAAGTTCATGTCCATCATCGCTGCTCCCGAGGGACTTTCCGCACTCATTCAGGCGCACCCCGATATCGAGGTATACTGCGGACATCTCGATCAGAAGCTGAACGAGAACAAGTACATCGTACCCGGTCTCGGCGACGCAGGCGACCGTATTTTCGGCACCATCTGATACGCATGAAGATACTTTTTATAGGCGACGTTGTCGGCAAGCGTGGCTGTGAGGCCCTGCAGAAGGCTCTCCCCTCCCTTAAAAGGGAGCTTTCCGCCGATATCGTTATCGTAAACGGCGAGAACTCTGCCGAGGGCAACGGCATCACTGCCCATTCCGCAGGGATGATATTCGACGCAGGTGCAGATGTCATCACCACGGGCAATCACTGTTTCCGTCAGAAAGGCATTGAGGAGGAGCTGGAGCGCAACGAGCGCATCATCCGCCCCGCAAACTACGATGACGAGGTATACGGCAAGGGCATGTGCGAGCTTGACTGCGGCTCCTACAGCGTGTGCGTGATAAATCTTCTCGGCACTACTTATCTGCAGCCTTTGGAGAATCCCTTTAAATGTGCGGACAGGCTGCTTGAAAAGACCGATTCACGCATTGTGATAGTGGATTTCCACGCCGAGGCTACCTCGGAAAAGCGTGCAATGGGCTATTATCTTGCAGGCCGTGTGAGCGGCGTGCTGGGTACTCACACCCACGTTACCACAGCGGATGAGCAGGTCATAGAAGGCACGGGATACATCACTGATGTCGGCATGACAGGCCCGAAAGAGTCCATTCTCGGCGTTGAGAAGGATATAATCATAGAGCGCTTTCTCACCTACTACCCTAAGCGCCATGCATTCGCAGGCGGCGATATAGAGCTTAACGGAGTGCTGCTGGATATCGACAAGAAAAGCGGTAAATGCAGTGGCATAGAGCGTGTAAGGCGGATAGTAAGCGTATAACGGCAGTAACAATTTCCTGCTGCTGTGAATATCATAAAACATCAGGGCGAAAGGGGAATCTGTATGAATTGTCTGTCCATTGAAAGACTGAATAACTGTGCGCTGAATGCGGAGAAGTTTGTGGAGGCGTCCGAAAACACCTACGCTGACGCGCTGAACGCCGCTGCACAGAGGATATATAACGAGCGTGCGGAGCGCCCTGTTGTGCTTGTTTCAGGCCCCAGTGGCTCGGGCAAGACCACCTCTGCCATGCGTATTGCCCGCATTCTGAAGGACAACGGCTGCGGTGCGCACACCATCTCCATGGATAACTATTTCAAGACCCTCACAAAGGAGGAGCTGGAGCTGAGCGCAAGGGGCGAGTTTGACTTTGAATCCCCCATGCGCCTTGATACAGAACTTTTCAAAGAACATCTTGAAAAGCTCTCTCGCTGCGAGGAGATAGACATACCCACCTTTGATTTCGCACGTCAGGTAAGCCGCCCGGGAATGAAGCTGCACATAAAGCGCGGCGACATCGTTATCCTTGAAGGCATTCACGCGCTGAATCCCATCGTTACGGGCGACAGCGACAGCTACACAAACTGCGTTTACGTCAGTGTGCGCACGCGAATCGAGAACAGCAAGGGCGAGCTGCTGCATCCCTCCAAGATAAGACTTATGCGCCGCCTCATCCGTGACAGGCTGTACAGAGGCAGAGAACTGCCCGAGACCTTTGAGTTCTTCCGTTCCGTGGAGCGTGGCGAGGGTCTGTACATCATGCCGCACAAGGGCAGAGCGAATTTCGATATCGACACCTTTATCCCCTACGAGCCGATGATCTACCGTGATATCCTCCTGCCGCTGCTAGAGCAGGCATCGGGTACCTACGAGGACTACGAGCGCTATTCAGATATCGAGCGCTTCCTGCGAGATATGTCATCCGTTGACAGAGCGCTTGTGCCTGAGAACTCACTCGTCAGAGAGTTTATCGGATGACAAAGAAAAACAATAATTGCGCCGCAATTTTACGCTAATCGTGACGTTGCGGCGCACTGTTTATTGTCATCTGCACAGTTGTCGCAAGGTGAAACATTATCTAGACTTAAAAATAAAAGCTCCCCTGCCGAAACAAGGGAGCATATTTTTGCAATATCGGAATTAGTTACCGAATCTGAGTGTGTTAACCTTAACACCGGGGCCCATTGTGGAAGAAACGGTGCAGCTCTTGATGTACTGACCCTTAGCAGCAGCGGGCTTAGCCTTAGCAACTGCTTCCATCAGAGCGTTGAAGTTCTCCTCGAGCTTCTCAACGCCGAAGGATGCCTTACCGATGGGGCAGTGAATGATGTTAGCCTTGTCAAGACGGTACTCGATCTTACCAGCCTTAGCCTCTGTAACAGCCTTAGCAACATCGGGAGTAACTGTACCAGCCTTGGGGTTAGGCATCAGACCTCTCGGACCGAGAACCTTACCGAGTCTACCAACAACACCCATCATATCGGGAGTAGCGATAACTACCTCGAAGTCCATCCAGCCGCCCTGGATCTTAGCGATTGTGTCATTATCAGCAATGTAATCTGCGCCTGCAGCCTTAGCGTCTGCTTCCTTCTCGGGCTTGCAGAATACCAGTGTTCTGATAGTCTTACCTGTACCGTTGGGCAGAACTACTGCGCCACGAACCTGCTGGTCAGCGTGACGGGAGTCAACACCCAGACGGATGTGCAGCTCAACTGTTTCATCGAACTTAGCCTTTGCAGTCTTGCAAACTAAGTCGAGTGCCTCGTTGGATTCGTAAACCTTGGCAGAATCAACGAGCTTTACGCTTTCAACGTACTTCTTACCGTGTTTCATTATATTATCCTCCTTGTGGTCAAACGGAATGATCCTCCCACTTACATTTAAATCTTTAGTGAATAGTGATTATCAGTCAACGACCTCAACGCCCATAGAACGTGCTGTACCAGCGATCATAGACATAGCTGTCTCAACAGAAGCAGCATTCAGGTCGGGCATCTTAGTCTCAGCGATCTCCTGAAGCTGAGCCTTTGTGATCTTTGCAACCTTTGTCTTGTTAGGAACACCGGAACCGCTCTCGATCTTGCAAGCCTTCTTGATGAGTACGCTTGCAGGGGGAGTCTTAGTAATGAAAGAGAAGCTTCTGTCAGCATAAACTGTGATAACAACAGGGATAATAAGACCTGCCTTATCCTTTGTACGCTCGTTGAACTCCTTTGTAAATGCCATGATGTTTACACCATGCTGACCCAGTGCAGGACCAACAGGGGGAGCAGGTGTAGCTTTGCCGGCAGGGATCTGTAATTTGATAAATCCTGTAACCTTCTGTGCCATGTTATTCTACCTCCATAAAAAACTGAGAAGTTTTAGATTTTGCGGATGGACG
>JAZKZL010000372.1:0-9259 GCA_045612645.1 Oscillospiraceae bacterium | reverse complement strand
GTTCCCTGTAAGGGTGCTGGGAAATACCAAATCCGCAAGGATAGCTGCTCTTGTTCGTGCGCTGGTTGAGCACGGTGCTGAGAACATCGGCATGGACGCTGAGGTGCAGAAAGCTCATGACGAGCTGCGCAGCTTTATGTTTGAGCGGGTTTACAGAGCTGATATGACCATTGCCGAGATGGGCAAGGCAAGCTTCATAGTTGAATTTCTGTTCAATTATTTCAGCAACAATAAGGACAGAATGCCGCAGCTGTATTTAAGGCTTGCGGAGGAGTACGGTCTGCCTGTCGCGGTGGGAGATTTCATCAGCGGCATGACGGATGATTATGCTGTAAATCTGTTCAAGGAGATATGCCTGCCAAAAGGCTGGCTGGGGGGAGCTGCAAGGCTCGGATAGGAGTGGTATATGGATTGTCCTTTCTGTGGATGTGAAATGCATACAGGTGAGGTGCGTGGCGATATGATGATTTCTGTCGAAAAAGATACAGGTATCTTCTGGTGCCGCTCCGACAGGACTAAGCTGCAGAAGCTTTTCGACGCAGATAAGCGGCTGCTCACCGACAACAAGAACATACTGGGGTACAGGATACCTGCGCACTACTGTTCAAAATGCAAGAAGGTGATCCTCGACGCTGAGGTGGAGGATCTCGTCTGATATAATACAAGGAGGGATATCGCATGGCTTTGCCTGAGGGATTTCTTAGAGAACTCAGGGATAATAACGACATGGTGTCGGTGGCGCAGAGCTATGTGGAGCTTAAGCGTGCGGGGCATACCTATTCCTGCCGCTGCCCGTTTCATTCCGAGAGAACGCCTTCTTTCCATGTTTATCCCGATACACAGAGCTATTATTGTTTCGGTTGCGGAGCAGGCGGCGATGTGGTCACATTTATACGACAGATAGAAAATCTTGATTATATGGAGGCGGTGCGTTTCCTTGCCCAGCGTGCAGGCATGGCTATGCCCGAGGACAGGGACGACGGCTCCGCAAGAAAGCGTCAGCGGCTGTATGAGATAAACCGCACCGCAGGGCGCTATTTCCACGAAATGCTGTTCTCACCCGAGGGCAGGGCAGGCTGGGAATATATCACGGGCAGAGGTCTCACCGAGCATACTATCAGGCGCTTCGGTATAGGCTATGCTCCCGATGATTATCACAAGCTGCATTATTTCATGAAGAGCAAGGGCTTTTCGGAGGATGAGCTTGCAGACGCGGCTCTCCTTGTGCGCAACAACAACCGTGTTTATGATAAATTCCGCCATCGTGTGATGTTCCCGATCTTCGATACAAGGGGCAATATCATCGCATTCGGCGGTCGTGCGCTTTCGGCTGACGCTCCCGCAAAGTATCTCAACAGTGATGAGACCTTTGTTTTCCAAAAGCGTGAAACGCTGTTTGCACTGAATTATGCAAAAAATTCCAAGGCGGATTACTTTATCCTTTGCGAGGGCTACATGGATGTTATCGCCATGCATCAGGCAGGCTTCAACAGCGCCGTGGCTACTTTGGGAACAGCTATCACGCCATCGCAGGCAAGACTTATCGGGCGTATGGGAAAGAGCGAGGTCATCCTCTCCTACGATTCGGATGGCCCGGGTCAGAAGGCGGCGTCAAGGGGCATAAATCTGCTCACCGAGGCGGGCGTCAAGGCGCGTGTGCTGAACATGACAGGTGCAAAGGATCCTGATGAGTTCATCCGCAAATACGGCGCAGAGGCGTTCGCGCACCTGATTGAAAAATCGGGCGGCGCTATCGATTACGAGCTTGGCAAGCTGTCGAACGGTCTTGATCTCATTAACCGTGACGAGGATCGCTCGGCATATCTGAAAAAAGCGGTGGTGTTCCTTGCTCAGATAAAAAATCCGCTGGACAGGGATGTTTACATCTCCCGCACTGCGGAAACAGCGCGCATTCCCGCTGAAACAGTGCGTTTCGCGGTGAACACCGAGATAAAGCGTCAGAATAAGCGCAGCGAGCGTGACGAGTTCAGAAACCTCGTTTCGCCGCGTAACAACGACAAGATCAATCCGCAGTCAGCAAGGCTTCCGAGAGAGGAAAAGGCTGAGCGTGGAATACTCTGTTTCCTCTATCATAATCCGGACAAGCTGGAATATATTGAAAAGCACCTGACAGGCGGCTTTGTGACAGAGTTCAACCGCCGTGTATTTGAATGCATGAAAAGCAGGATCTTCCGCTGTGAGACCCTTGATATTACAGGCTTCAACGAGGAATTTGAGGGTGCAGAGATGGGCAGAATAACAGGTATCCTGAATGATTTTGCCGCATTTGCTCACGATATACAGGCTCTCGGAGACTATATAAAGATATTAAATGAATACTCGGAGAGCGTAAATAATACAAACGCAGGCAGTATGTCCGCTGAGGAGCTGCTTGCATTCGCACAAAAGCAAAAGGAGAAGAAAAACAAATGACAGAGAACGTAACTACCGGCTCTGCGGCACTGAAGGAGCTGCTGAATCACGGTAAGGAGAAGGGCAGCCTCACCACTAAGGAGATAACCGATGTGCTGGAGGAGCTGAACTTCGATGCAGATCAGATCAACGGTCTTTATGAGGAACTGGACAACCTCAGCATAAAGATCGTGGACGACTATACGGCGGATCTTGATATCGACAATATCCTGGATTTTGCCGAAAGCGAGGATTATGACGACACCTACGATTCCGATGGAATGCTTGCCGATGACTCGGTAAAGCTGTATCTGAAGGAGATCGGCCGTATCCCGCTGCTCACAACCGAAGAGGAGATAAAGCTCGCAGAGCGAATGGCAACAGGCGATCCTGCTGCAAAGAAGAGACTCAGCGAAGCGAACCTCCGTCTCGTTGTCAGCATTGCAAAGAAGTATGTACGCAGAGGAATGCAGTTCCTTGATCTGATACAGGAGGGCAACCTCGGTCTTATCAAGGCTGTGGATAAGTTCGATTACACTAAGGGCTTCAAGTTTTCCACCTATGCCACATGGTGGATAAGACAGTCCATTACAAGAGCCATCGCAGATCAGGCGAGAACTATCCGTATTCCCGTACATATGGTGGAAACGATCACCAAGGTCAAGAAGATGCAGAGTCAGCTTCTCCATGAGAACGGCTGTGAGCCATCCGAGGACGAGATCGCAGAGCAGCTCGGAATGACGACCGATAAGGTGCGTGAGATCATCCGTATCGCTCAGGATCCCGTTTCGCTGGAGACTCCTATAGGCGAGGAGGAGGACAGCCATCTCGGCGATTTCATCCCCGATGAGGACGCTCCCGCTCCTGCTGACGAGGCATGCAACAGTGTGCTGAAGCAGATGCTCGGCGAGGTGCTGGATACTCTTACAGAGCGTGAGAAGCGTGTTATCATCCTGCGATTCGGTCTTATCGACGGCAGACAGCGCACTCTTGAGGAGGTTGGACAGGAGTTCCAGGTAACCCGAGAGCGCATCCGTCAGATCGAAACAAAGGCACTGAGAAAGCTGCGCCACCCCACACGAAGCAGAAAACTGAAGGACTTCCTGGAATAACAGGAAGCACGTTATCTGTATCAACGCAACATCGGATATTTTATAACTACAGGCGAACGGTTAATTGAAAGGAATAGATTTATGGCTAACAATTCTAAGTCTGTGCTTGCCGAGCTGCTCGATCACGGCAAGCAGAGCGGCAAGCTTACTACCAAAGAGATCACCGACGCACTTGAAGAGCTGGATTTTGACGTAGATCAGATCAATAAGCTCTATGACGATTTTGAGAGCAATAATATCGAGATCGTAGATGACTATAACATCGATACAGACCTCAGCAGCGCACTGGATTTTGCAGAGGATGACGGCGATTACACATCGGAAGGCATTGCTGTCGATGATCCTGTAAAGGTGCATCTTAAGGAGATCGGACGTATTCCGCTGCTTTCCACTGAGGAAGAGATACAGCTTGCTGAGAAGATAACCTCAGGCGATGAAGCGGCAAGAGACCGCCTTATCGAAGCGAATCTTCGTCTCGTTGTCAGCATTGCAAAGCATTATGTGGGCAGAGGAATGCCGTTCCTGGATCTTATTCAGGAGGGTTATATCGGTCTTATCAAGGCAGTGGAGAAGTTCGATCACACAAAGGGTTACAAGTTCTCCACATACGCAACATGGTGGATAAGACAGTCCATCACCAGAGCCATCGCAGATCAGGCAAGAACTATCCGTATCCCTGTTCACATGGTGGAGACCATCACTAAGGTGAAGAAGGCGCAGAATCTTCTGCTGCACAAGAACGGCCACGAGCCAACCATCGAGGAAGTGGCAAAGGAGCTGAATATGCAGCCCGAGCGTGTGCGTGAGATCGTGCGCATTGCACAGGATCCTGTTTCTCTTGAGGCGCCCGTAGGCGAGGAGGAGGACAGCTACCTCGGCGACTTCATCCCCGATGAGGACGCTCCCGCTCCTATCGACAGCGCTATGCAGGCTGTGTTCAAGGACGAGCTGAACAAGGCTCTCAACACGCTACCCGACAGAGAGCGTGACGTGCTGAAGTTCCGCTATGGCATCGGCAGCGATCGTTCCCACACACTCGAAGAGGTGGGACGAGAGTTCAAGGTGACCAGAGAGCGTATCCGTCAGATCGAGGCAAAGGCGCTCCGCAAGCTGCGTCAGGCGTCCAGAAGCAAGAACCTCCGTGTTTTCCTTGATTAAAACAGTTGACGAAACAGCCAAAGGTTGATGGAATGATTTATTTATTTTAACGAAATTGCCAAAATCATGTTGACTGTAACCACAATATGTTATATAATACTATATGAACATTGACTAAATAAGCTGTGTAATCGTTTGTACGGCACGGCGTGTTCGGGAAAGGATTATTTCATTATGGCAGATTCCAAGCTTATCAATGAACACAGAGCGTGGCTGAAGGACGCAGAGAAGGGCAAGACCCGTGCGTGCATCCTGGCTATCCTGCTGTTCGTATTCTATACCGCTGTTGCGATCGTGAACTTCAATCTTGAAGTGGTTGAGTTCACAGGCTTCATCGTATTCGTAGTTATCCTTTTTGCTATCATTACCAGCTTGCTTATCTTCAATGGCTACGGCGCAGGCAAGTTCTGGTTAGTGCTGACAGATGTTGTGGTAATGCTCGCTACATTCTTCCCTCTGCTGAACAATGAGGAAGTTTCCACAATTCAGATGGCGCTGATCTGTGTTTGTGAGTTCGTACCTCCTATTGCAGGTCTTGTCTTTACATACGCTAACTTCTATATGCGCCGCTACTTCGGCTTCATGCCCATGTACAGAGCAAAGAAGATCTATCTGTAATCCGGATTTAATAAACTGAGACCCGATGGCTGATGCTGTCGGGTCTTTTTTGTGTGCAGATTGCATAAAATTTCAGGCTTTCGTGTGTGTTATATTAACATTATTGCCTTAATCTCATTGACATTGGTGGTTTTTTCTGATATACTTAAATTAAGTTATTCTGTCTTAAAGCATTTATTCTGAATGGAGGAAAACCATGAAACATAGATTTCTCTCCGTGCTGCTGGCGGCCGTCGTTTCGGTCGGAGCATTCAGCACGCCCGTTCAGCAGTTTATCGGCGCCTCGGTAACTGCGCAGGCTGCAACTGCTGTATCATCCCCCACCGCATCAAAGGCTTCGGGAACATATTATTCCAACGGAAATATGAAGATCACCCTTTCCTGCAAGACAAAGGGTGCCACTATTTATTACAGCACTAACGGCGGAGACTCATATAAGGTCTACAGCAAGCCGTTCTATATCACAAAGAACACGAATGTTAAGTTCTATGCGCGTAAGGATGGCGTGAAGAGCAAGGTCATCACAAGAACATACAGGCTGCAGCCTAAGTTCACCATCACACCCGGTGGAGGAGAATATGACGGCAAGCAGATCGTGAAGCTCACCAGCAGCGTGCCTGGTCTGAAGTTCTACTACACGCTGGATGGCAGCAAGCCTACCACAAGCTCTGCGCTGTACACCGCAAAGGGCATCACCATAGACAAAAGCTGCAAGCTGCGTATAAGAACATCCAAAAGCGGCTGGTCTGTGCGCAATGTCAGCAAGGAGTTCACCATAGAAAACAACGAGAAGATCGAGACCGCTATCGAGGGCGAGAGCATCCTTGACAACTATAAGACAAAATACGCATATTCCACTCTCACGGCAAAGCAGAAGAAGCTTTATGCAGCGATATTCGATTGCGTAAAGGCGCATGATGTTTCGGTGGATGTCAGCGCTCTCGGCTGCACGGCTGCTGATCTTGAAAAGGCTTTCTATGCGATGGATTACGAAAATCCGCAGTTCTTCTGGCTGGCAAGCGGCTATAGCTACAATTATACGAGCAGCACCGTGAACTCTGTAACGCCCTCTTATGGCAGAACAAAGGCGGAGGCTGCGGCGATCGCTCCTAAGCTGAAGGCTGCCGCAGAGAAGATCATTGACGGCGCACTGGCTCTTGATACAGAGTTCGAGCGAGTTGTGTATCTGCATGATTCGATCGTAAATATGACCACCTATCGCAGCAACGGCGGTGAGTACAAGCGTGACGTGGATGGCCCGTTGGTTACAGGCTATGCGCTGTGCGAGGGATATTCCAAGGCGTTTGCATATCTCTGTCAGTCGATAGGTATCGAGTGTTTCTGCATAGGCGGAACATCGGATGGACCCCACATGTGGAATGTGGTGAAGCTGGGCGGCGACTGGTATCAGATGGATGTTACCTTTGATGATCCCACAGGAGTGGAGCCTACCTGCGAATATAATTATTTCTGCCTTACCACTGCGCAGATGTGCGAGGATCACAGGATAGATAATCCCTTTACCGTGCCCTCCTGCGTGGATACTGATTATAACTACTATGTTGCAAGCGGTATCACAAGGTACGAGGACGCCGAAAAGGCTTATGATGATATCATGAAGCTTGCCGCAGAAAACTACGCTAAGGGCGTGATGACTACCGAGATAAGCTGTACTGACGCCTGCGTGAATGCGCTGTATTTCCATATCAACAGCATGGGAAGCGCTGTGTTCAATGATCTGTGGGCGTATGGCTGCTATCCCGGCGGACTTTCCTATGGCTACAGTGGAACTCGGTTCTACGTTACACTCTCTTAAGAAATAAGGCGCAGCGGTATGGGCAGAAATGTCTGTGCCGCTGTTTTGTGATACGGAGGTAGGTTATGATAAATGTGTGTCTTGCAGGAACAGGCGGTATGCTGCCGATTCCCGACAGATGGCTCACAAGCCTTTGGGTGGAGCATGAGGGCAGAGCGGCTCTCATCGATTGCGGAGAGGGTACGCAGATAGCGCTTGCGCAGTATGGCTGCAAGCTCAGTGGACTGGACGCAATATTCATCACTCACACCCATGCGGATCATATATCTGGATTACCGGGGCTACTGCTTTCTCTCGGCAACTGCGGCAAGACCGATATGCTGAAGATATACGGCGGCAAGGGTATTGCCGATACTGTCAAAAAACTATGCTGTATATGCCCGTTCCTGCCGTTTGGTGTGGAGGTTAAAGAGCTGCCTGCAGATGCTCCGTCAGAGATCATGTGGAACGGCATTTCGGTGCGTACGCTGCCGCTGCGTCATAGCGTGGAGTGCCTTGGCTATTCTTTCACGCTTTACAGAAAGCCTGTGTTTGCACCCGAAAAGGCAAAGGCTCTCGGCGTGGATGTGAAGCTGTGGAGCAGGCTACATTCGGGGGAGAGCGTGGAGAGCGGAGGTCTGCTCATCACTCCCGATATGGTAACGGCAGGCGAAAGACCGCCGATAAAGCTCACCTATATCACCGATACCCGTTATTTTGCAGAGCTTGCAGAGTTTGCAAGAGACTCCGATCTGCTGGTGTGCGAGGGAATGTACGGCGATGATGAGCATACCGAAAAGATGGCAGAAAAGGGACACATGGTGTTCTCGCAGAGCGCTGCGATAGCCGCAGAGTCATGCAGCAAGCGGCTGTGGCTGACACACTATAGTCCCGCTATGAAGGAGCCGCAGCAGTATGCAGAGCAGGTGAGGAGCATTTTCCCCGAAACAGTGATTAGCGTCGATGGCGAGCGCACGGTGTTGAAATAGCAGGTGAGGTACCTTAATTATTCCTTAAAAAACCGCTGTTTGTCTTGACATCCGCTGCATCTGATGATAGGATATAATCAATACAGATATCATGGAGGGACGATATGCGAAGAACAGCTGCCATCCTTGCCGCAGTTCTGTGCCTGAGCTTTGCAGGCTGCAGCAATGAGTTTGCGCAAGAGGAATATGATTCCGAAGAAAAGATAGTGCAGCAGGGCGATCAGTATGCAAAGAGCCTGTCTGCATCAACATGGAACAACAATGAGCTTTCTTTCTCGGCTGGTAAGTTTGACGGCCGTGAAACATTGTGGTCCGAGACCGTGATAAACGAGGGCGAGGTGGAGATAAGCGTCTCCATGAGTCTTGAAGCAGGCATGGCGAAGCTTGTGTATATCGACCCTGATGATAACATCACTGAGCTTATAGAAAGCAGCTATGGCAGTGATATCACTCGAACGATAACTATGCCCGAGGGTATAAACAGGATAAAGCTCGTAGGCTATGACTGTGAGGCACTGGAGCTGGATATAGAGCTTATTTACTGATCTGAAAGGAGAGCACCATGTATTACGCCGATGACCCGAGGAATGAAAGAACACGCCTGCCCATGAGCAAGGGAGTAAAG
Source organism: Oscillospiraceae bacterium (assembly GCA_045612645.1). Lineage (GTDB taxonomy): Bacteria > Bacillota > Clostridia > Oscillospirales > Ruminococcaceae > CAG-115. Next base: position 550 of record JAZKZL010000372.1, on the reverse strand, counting down.
GTGCTTGGTCTGGTTTCGGGAATAGCGCTGGTGTTTATGCCTGTTATTTTATCGTTTTCCTTTACTGTCGGATGGCTGTTTGTTATTTTTCCGTCGTTTATGATAGAGGATATCACAGCATTTTCGATATGCATGATAAATCCTGCCACGCCTAAGAGAAGGAAAGTATGTAAGGTAATTGCCATAATCGGAGCTGCAGTTGCGCTGCTTTTATTCGTATACTGGATGCTTGTTGCTCTTGGGTATTTTCCGCAGCCTTTCATGATATCCATCTGAGCAGAAATATTCATGGCTTTCCGCCGCCACGACCAAAAAAGTTGTGGCGGCTCTTGCATTTTTCGTCAATATGTGGTATACTTTAAGATAGTTTAATATGGGCATTTATGTTCATTGATATTGGAAAAAACTTTAAAATGTAGGTGAATAAATGGCTAAGGAATCAAATTATAACGATCTCGTCTCGCTGAAGGGCCCTGATCAGGTACGACTGCGCCCGGGTGTTATCTTCGGCTCGGACAGCGTTGAGGGCTGCCGTCATTCGGTGTTTGAG
>JAZKZL010000371.1:0-3628 GCA_045612645.1 Oscillospiraceae bacterium | reverse complement strand
ATCAAAAACACGGGAGCATTTATCACACACCATGTGATAGTGGCAGTCTGTACGGCCATCAAAGCGATCGCTGCCATCTGCGATGCGTATTTTAAGAAGCTCACCCATCTCGCTCAGCAGATTGAGATTGCGGTACACCGTACCGAGGCTGAGATTAGGATTTTCCGCCTTGAGGGCAGTATACACCTGATCTGCAGTAGGGTGAACAGGGAACATCTTCACCTGATTTAATATCATTTCACGCTGTTTTGAGAATTTCATACAGATCCTTTCCAATAAACATAATAGTAATTATTATCAATATTATAACATAGTCTTTGGAGTATGTCAATACTAACTCAATAAAATGTAGCAAAAAGCCGCAGCAATTTTTACCAGGCTGCGGCTTTAGACTTATAAAATTATGCAGATGAGACCGCCGCAACCATCATTGATAATGCGCTGGATAGTCTCCTGCAGCTTCATGCGAGCGTCTGTGGGCATACGATAAAGCTTGTTGTGCAGACCCTCGTTCACAAGATCATGAAGCGATTTTCCGAAGATGTTGCTCTCCCAGATCTTTGTGGGATTCTCCTCAAAGTCCGTCAGTAGGTAGGCTACAAGCTCCTCGCTCTGCTTTTCGCTGCCAACGATAGGATTGATCTCCGTTGTGATGTTAGCAGACATCATGTGGATAGAAGGTGCACTTGCTTTAAGGCGTACGCCGTATTTTCCACCCTGTTTGATTATCTCAGGCTCTTCAAGGCTGAGTTCCTCCATGGTCGGCAGCACGATTCCATAGCCTGTTGCTTCAACTTCGTCCAGCGCTGTCTTTACTCTGTCATATCTACTCTTGATGGAAGCAAGCTCGATCATGCATGCCATCAGATCACCCTCGTCAGCCATTTCAAGTCCCGTTGCCTCACCCAGTATGCGGAAGAAAAGATCGCTCTTAAGCGCCACATTGATGATTCCCGCACCTGAACCGAGATCAACCGAAGAAAGGGTAGCGCTGTCGATATATTCACATTCTGCCATCTTTTCGGCTGCGTTTCTGATGTCGCTTATGCCGTGGATATCCGCAGCCGCTTCCTTGATGCACTGGAATACCGCTCTTTTCAGCCAATGCTCCTTGTCAAGCGAATTTATCCACTTCGGCATAGCGATGTTAACCTCGCTGACAGGGAATTTCATCAGTATGTCGCCCAATATCCTTTTGATGATATCTTCGTCAAGATCAAGACAGTTTACAGGAATTACAGAAGTGCCATATTCCTTTGAAAGCTTGTCAGCAAGTGCAATGCTCTCGGCTGACTTAGGATCCTTACAGTTCAGAACTACCACAAATGGTTTATTGATCTCATTCAGCTCACTTATAATGCGCTGCTCAGCCTCTGCATACTCCGCGCGGGGAATATCTGTGATGCTTCCGTCTGTAGTGACTACGACCCCGATGGTTGAATGCTCCGTGATTACCTTTCTCGTGCCTACCTCTGCCGCCATGTTAAAGGGAACAGGCTCGCCAAACCATGGAGTTGCAACCATTCTCGGCGCTTCGTTCTCGATGTAACCGATAGCGCTGGGAATGATGTAGCCAACGCAGTCAATCAGCCGAACGTTCATGTCAACGCCATCCTCAACAGCAATCTTCACTGCCTCCTCAGGCACGAATTTCGGCTCCGTTGTCATGATGGTCTTGCCTGCGGAGGATTGGGGCAGTTCGTCATTTGCCCGCTCCCTGCGGTAGTCATCCTCGATATTAGGGATGACGAGAGTATTCATAAACTTACTGATAAAGGTGGATTTTCCCGAGCGTACAGGCCCTACAATGCCGAGATAGATATTTCCGCCTGTGCGGCGTGCGATATCGGAATAAATTGAATTGTTCATATGTCATTCTCCTTTTCAGACAGACGGAATGAGTATCATGCCGCAGAGTTTTTCGTCAGTGCTTTCAATGTCATTTTCGGAAATGATAGCGTCCACGGAGGTTGCGTAGCGCTTTGCAATATCCCAGCTGTCCTCGGTGCCATCGGCATAAAAGATGCGCAGAGCATAGCTGTTATCACGCATCTTAGGCTTATCCTCGTGCACCCTGACGCCTTCAACGATGCTTACTGTTTCATCGTCAGTCACATTGCAACAGAACTCCACAGCAGCGGTAAGATCAAGCGTTCCATCCTGCCTGATGGTGTAGTCTGAATCTGCACATACCACTGAAAATTCCTTGATACAATCGGCTTTTTTGATATCTGCTGATATTATCTGCTCAAAGCTCTCCTGCTTTTCGATATAGCAGGGAATACCTTCGCTGTTCCTGCAAAGCACCTGGTAGCAGATCTGACCGCTTAGCCTTATACCATCCTCAACGGGAGTGCAGCCGGTATTGAACACCTCAGCGCAGCAGTCCCATACCGCTTCGATCTCACCGCTTTCGCATGCTACGCCTGACCTCAGATTAAATTGTTTACAGATGCTGTCAGTGCTTTTCACAGCTTTGATCTGTCGGATATTATGCTCTGTCTCATACTGAGTTGAATATACATCAGTAGGAACGCAGATCGTCGTTTCTTTACAGCAGCGCACCCTGCATACTGCAAGCATATTGCAGCCGACTATTCCGTTCTCGTTATTACAGGTCAGCTCACAGTTGAGAATATCAATATCTGCTGTGTGTGAGTAGTTTTCATCGATACCACTGATTTCAATGATCTGACTGACGGGAATATCTGCTGTCATACGTTCAATATCAGCGCATCCTTGCATATCATCCTTATAGATGCCGTAAGCCGCATTTACTGTTACAATACCCTTTACTACTGCCTTGTCAGCTATTATGCGTACCTCGTTCACTTTTGCATTTGCACATGTGCGCATGATACAGCGGATTCCCGATGCGCCTGTTTCTATCTCCTCGCGAACAGTGAACTGCTTTTCTGCACTTCTGATATCACTGCAGCAGGTAAGCTCTGTAGTCCGTACCTGCAGCTCTTTCGGCATAACAGGGATCGCAGTTACGCGGTCAGCAGTGATATGTATTTTTGTGCTTATTGCTCCACGCACGTCGATACGTCTGCCGCTTACAGCTCTGCAATTGCAGTAATCTGCTCTTGAATCAAGCTGTACACAGATATTCTTATCTGTCGTTTTACCGATATCTATCGTCTTTGTATAAGTGTAGCGCTGCTCGATGCAGTGAATGTTATTGCTGCCTTCGGCAAGATAAAGTACCTTGATATCCACGTTTCCGTCTATTGTCAGCTTGCTGTCTCCTGCAGCACCGTATGACATGATGCGGGGAGTAAGCCTGCAGCTGAGTATCCTGAATATCTCAGGATAGTAATCGGGAAGCACATAGTCCAGCTCAACGCCCTGTTCTGCCTGTCCGTCATAAATAGTCTCACTGATACAGATCGTGTCAGCATTGTTTCTTAATTCTTCCATCAAACATTCCTCCTCTGTTTAAAAGCTCGTATGGCTCTTTCACTGCAATATATGCTTGTATAGGTGTCGTTATGATAAGGCTTGAAAAAATTTTCGTACATGCAGAAAATTCGTCAAAAAACATTTGAAATAATACTGATTTTATGGTATACTATATAATGTGTATGCATAACTCGCCTTTTGACTGAAATAATATATAAAAACA
>JAZKZL010000370.1:0-2707 GCA_045612645.1 Oscillospiraceae bacterium | reverse complement strand
GGCTATTACTCTGCTCAGCGAGATCGAGAATATTTTCGGTGCGGATATTTCTATGAAGGATATAGTCGAGAACCCTGTTCTCGACAGCCTTGCTATGCTTGTTGATAAGGCTGACAAAAAGGCTTCGGAGATAAAAGCGATAAGCAGCGATAAATATGTTCTGCTCCCTCAGCAGAAAGCTATTTATGCGGTTTGCAGCAAAGACCCCGCCACTCTCACATATAATATGCCGACGCATATTCCGCTTCCGAATGATATCGACAGGGAGAAGATAAAGGATTGCTTTACAAAGATCGTTCAGCAGCATAGTTCTCTGCGCACATATATCTCGGCTTTTGAAAATGAGATATTCGGCATTTATGATGAAAGCGCAGAAATAGTATTCGAGGAGTATTCCGACAAGGACTATTCTGCTTTTATCCGCCCGTTTGACCTTGCAAAAGCTCCGCTTATAAGAATTGCATTCACCGATACCGCTATGCTGTTCGATATGCACCATATCATCGGTGACGGCGAGGCTCTTAATATAATCCTGCGTGACCTTGCGATCCTGTATAATGACGGGGAAATTATGCCCTCTGATATACAGTATTCGGATTATTCGGAGCATTTCTATAATACGAATTTCTCTGAACATAAGGATTATTTCAGAAATATGCTGAAATGCGACTTTGAGCCGATCGTACTTCCTGAAAAGAAGCACATAACTCAATCGGGCGGTGTGTCGAAAATATACAGCATTGACAAGAATACCTTTGAAGCAGCTAAAGATCATGCACACAACAACGGACTTACCGATACGATGGTGTTCCTCGGTGCGTTTGGAATACTGCTGTCTAAATTCACAGCAAAGTCTGATATCCTCAGCAGCATCGTGCTTACTAACAGGACACACAAGGAAACACAGGATATCGTGGGAATGTTCGTAAATACTCTCCCCGTGTATATGCCTGTAAAGGGTACAACAAAAGAATATCTTGCCGCTGTAAAAGACCTTGTGCTTAACCTTTTCGAGTATCAGGAGCTGCCTTTCTTTGAGATTGCCGAGACTGTAAAAATGACTGATAAAACGGTGGTGAATACTTCCTTTGTATATCAGGCTGACGGTGTAAAAACTCTGTTCGTTGGCAGCAAGTCATTTGCTCCCGAATTTATAGATACGCATACAGCAAAATTTGACTTGTCCTTTGAGCTTACACCTACCGCTGACGGCTGCAATGTAAGGATAGAATACAACTGCGGCAAGTATGAGGAAACGCTGATAGACAGGCTGTTCAAGGGCTATATGATGATACTGAAGCAGCTTAAGACCGGGAATGTTGCAGATATATCTGTTCTTGACGCTGACGAGTACAACAAGGTCATCTATGATTTCAACGATACAGCGGTCGACTATTCCAGCAGCAAGTGTGTACATCATCTGTTTATGGAGCAGGCTGCAAAAACGCCCGACAAGACCGCACTTGTATTTGAGGACAAGCAGTTTACATACAAGCAGCTTGATGAGATGTCGAACTCCCTTGCGCATTATCTGCGTGATAAAGGAATCAAAAATGGTGATGTAATCGGAGTACTTCTTGACAGAAGCGAAAAAGTCATTATTTCTCAACTTGCATCTCTAAAACTAGGCTGTGCTTTCTTGCCAATTGACAACAGATATCCTGCCGAGCGAGTGCAGAATCTTCTTAATGATTGCAAGGTAGGTGTATTGCTTACTGACATAAATAGCAAGGCTGAAAATTATACTGTCCGCAAAATAAATGTTGCTGACGGTTTATCCAGCAGTATCGAAAGAATAGTATCAGCATGTGAGTTTGATGATACTTGCTACATAATCTACACATCAGGTAGTACGGGCAATCCTAAAGGCTGTTCTCTTACTTACAGAGGTATAACCAATTTCTGCAAAAACAATAATCTGATACCCTTCTTTGAAAAACTGAACAAGCAGAACATTGTAAGTGTTAATACTATTTCTTTTGACTACTTCATTGCTGAAACATTACTGCCGCTTTCCAATGGATATACTGTTGTGCTGGCAAATGAAAAGCAAAGTGATTTCAAACAAGAGTTCAAATTGTTGGTAGTATCAAATGATGTGAACATTATTATGACAACACCGACAAGGCTCAAAATCTATACAGATAATGAGGATAATAGCAGTTACTTTAATAACATGGATATTATCGTATCATCGGGTGAAGAATTATCACCAGAGCTTTTGGCTCACCTGAAATCCATCAGCAATGCAAAAGTATTCAATCCGCTAGGTCCCAGTGAGTGCAGCGTGTGGAATGTTGATGGTAAGTTTAATGATAATATCTTTGCGTTCAATTATATAAAAGATACTGCTATTAACCTTGCTTATTACCAAACGGTACATGAATTATTTGAACATCAAGCTGCAAAAACACCCGACAAGATAGCACTTGTATTCGAGGACAAACAGTTCACTTACAAGCAGCTTGACGAGATGTCTAATTCCCTTGCGCATTATCTGCGAGAAAAGGGTGTCAAGCCTAATGATGTTGTGCCGATAATCGCAAAAAGGAGTTGGCACATTATCGTGGCGATGCTGGGTGTTCTTAAGGCTGGCGGTGCATTCTTTTTGTTGGATTACAAATATCCATCTGAAAGAATCAATTATCTCGTTGAAGAAGTGAAAGCCAAAATTGTACTGAGTTACGGTTGCGGTACCAGTAAATTT
>JAZKZL010000369.1:0-8566 GCA_045612645.1 Oscillospiraceae bacterium | reverse complement strand
CCGTAGCTGTTACGGCCTGCTGTCTTCTTTACGGGCTCTAAAAGGCTCTTTTCAGGAGCTACTTTAGATAAGCCGCTGTAATCAGTAACAGTCATACCACGACGGCTGTTATTGACAGGCTTGTAAGTCTTAATAGCCATTTCGTTTCACTCCTTACTTAAATCATTCCATCGAAGAACTCGATTGTCTTAGAGCCTTCTGCGAGAGTAACGATTGCCTTCTTCCAGGAGGAAGTATAGCCTTCGTTTCTGCCCATTCTCTTCATCTTACCGCGAACGCTGATGGTGTTAACCTTAGCAACCTTAACGCCCTTGAACAGGGTCTCAACTGCCTTAGCGATCTCGATCTTGTTGGCATTCTTAGCAACCTTGAAAGTGTACTTGCCGGCAGCCAGACACTCCATGCTGTGCTCTGTGATGATGGGCTTGATGATGATATCCTGAGCTGTCTTTACCATTATGCGTACACCTCCTCAAGCTTCTCCACAGCACCCTTAACGATAACGAACTTGTCGCAGTTAAGGATATCATAAACATTCAGAGTGTTAACCTGTGTGGTCTTAGCGCCCTTGATGTTTGCTGCGGACTTGATAACCTTGTTGTCTACGCTGTCCAGAACAATGAGAGTCTTCTTCTCAGCGCCCAGAGCCTTGAGCATAGCAACCATTGTCTTGGTCTTGAACTCGTCTGTCTTGATTGCGTCAACAACGATCATCTCGTTCTCTGCAACCTTGCTGGAAAGAGCAGACAGCATAGCGAGTCTCTTAACCTTCTTATTCAGAGTAAATCTGTAGGAACGGGGCTTCGGGCCGAGAGCGATACCACCGTGTCTCCACTGGGGAGCTCTTGTGGAACCCTGTCTTGCATGGCCTGTACCCTTCTGTCTCCAGGGCTTTCTTCCGCCGCCGCTTACCTCTGTTCTGGTAAGTGTGGACTGTGTACCCTGACGCTGATTTGCGAGATAATTCACAACAGCGGAGTGCATTGCGGTCTTGTTAGGCTCAATGCCGAAAACTGCATCGTTAAGCTCGATCTCGGAAACGACCTTACCCGCCATATCTAATACGTTAATCTTTGACATGATAGTGTCCTCCCCTCTTAAGCCTTAACAGCGTCGCAGATTGTAACTACGCCGCCCTTAGGTCCAGGAACAGCACCCTTAACAGCGATCAGGTTGTTTTCTGCATCAACCTTAACTACTACCAGGTTCTGAACTGTAACCTTCTCAGCACCCATGTGACCTGCCATGCCCTTGCCCTTGAAGATTCTGGAGGGGCTGGAGCAAGCGCCCATAGAGCCTGCCTGTCTAACTACAGGACCGGAACCGTGGGTCTCGTCAAGTCTGTGCTGGTTGTGACGCTTGATTGCGCCTGTGAAACCCTTACCCTTGCTTGTGCCAGCAACGTCGATAACGTCGCCCTCAGCAAAAACGTCTGCCTTGAGGATGTCGCCAACGTTCATGTTGGAGATGTCGTCAAAACGGAACTCCTTAAGGGTTCTCTTGAATGCGATGTCATTCTTCTTGAAGTGACCTGCCTCGGGCTTGTTAACGTGCTTGGGAGATACATCTCCGAAGCCCAGCTGAACAGCCTCATAGCCGTCGTTCTCAGTGGTCTTCTTCTGAACCACTACGCAGGGACCCGCTTCGATTACGGTTACGGGAACGACCTTACCTGCCTCGTCGAAGATCTGTGTCATACCGATCTTCTTGCCGATGATTGCCTTTGTCATTTCGGCTTTTCCTCCTTTTGGTTATTGGTTGAAGCGTTAAGCTCCAACATGACCAGCACCTTATCGGTGCATGGTTAGTGGTTGACCGTAGTCAACATAACTCCAATGATCTATAATTAGATATCCATTGAAATTTCTACACCTGCAGGAAGCTCCAGTGTCTGCAGAGCCTCAACAGTCTTTGCGGAAGGACGGATAACGTCGATAAGACGCTTGTGAGTTCTCAGCTCGAACTGCTCACGGGAGTCCTTGTACTTGTGAACCGCTCTCAGGATAGTGATAACTTCCTTGTTTGTGGGGAGCGGAACGGGTCCTGCTACACGAGCGCCTGTGCGTGTTGCTGTTTCAACAATCTTCTTAGCTGCTGCATCAACAACGCTGTGCTCATAACCCTTGATCTTGATTCTTACCTTCTCGTTTGCTGCCATGATTTTTCAACTCCTTCTGTAGTTTGATGTACTGGCAAAAGCTTATTTTGAAAAATCCACTGTACCGTGTGTTTCATCTTTACCGCACCTGCTTGTTAGTTATCCGGACCTTTCCGGACACTTTAACAGCGGGGAGGGGAGCAAACATCACGTTTTCTGTAAATCTTCTGCGCCCGATTTCAAATCGGACCTGCTCCGTCGAAATTACCGCATTGTTATGCGCAACCTCCGACCTCAACGCCTATGCCGTTTGTATTATGGCGCATAGCTATAGCTACACACCCGCAAAAATAATTTTACCATATCCCGAGATTAAATGCAAGAACTATTTTCACACCTTAAAGAGAAATTTGCAGATAAACGCACTCTGTTTTTGTATAGTTTGCACAAAGTGCGCAAAAATCGCAGTACAATGCGGAATATCGCACTTTTATATGCCTATTTGTATATTTTTTGTTGGTGTTTTACCGATATACTATTATAATATATAGTGCCATAAAACATCACACACTGTTCACCGCACTAGCAATGACTTCTGCCCACATCTCAGCAAGCTCATCCTCATTCGCAGGCGCTGCAAGATAACCTTTGTGCGCTGTATCCATCGTGATACCCGAAAGCTCACTCACCATCGGCACTCCCACGGCTATAACCGGCACACCAACAAAGTCAAGGGTGAGAGCAGGGGAATCTTCATGCACCCCGGAACCGGGCTGTATGCCTGTATCGCTCACCTGCAGCGTCCTGCCTATCTTCAGCGGATCGCAGCAGGCAAGAGCATCCACGGCAAGCACGCAAGCCACATCCAATTCCTTAGCCACTCCCCGCACCATTCTCGCTGTCTCTATACCAGTTTTTGCCGCAACATCCGTCTCCATGGCAACTACCCTGCCTCCCAATCTGCCGATCCTCAGTTTTTGTATAACTCTGGATCCGAGGCTGTCCTTGGCTATATCAGGATTGCCAAGACCGACTGTCAAAATCGTCCCGACCAACGGCAAAAACTGACGCAGCGCATTCTTCAAAAGCACAGGAACAGCATGTTCGGACGTAGAGCCTTCAATAGTGATATATCTCCCTGCTGATTTTCCGATCTTTCGCGCATCACTTCTGCTTATCCGTATATCCGTTACATCGATATTGCCAAACCTTCGCCGCACAACTTTTGTCCCACTGCTCGTAGCATTGATCTGCGCCGCTTCAAGCGCCAGTCCTGTTCTTTGCATATATTTCCCCCGAAATCAAAAAAATTTTAAAAAACTATTGCATTTTGAATTAACCTGTGCTATAATAAATTGTACTATGAGAAAAAATGAACCGAGCTTATAAAATTTCAATGTTTACCGCGATATTTTTGGTGAATATAGATAGATTTCCCTTAAAGATCGTAAAAATACAAAGAAGCTTTTGCTCGTAATCAGAATTACGGAGGTGAAACAAAATGCCGAACATTAAGTCCGCTAAGAAGAGAGTTCTCGTTGCTAAGCAGAGAACAGAGGCTAACAAGGCTGCTAAGTCCGCACTCAAGACAGTTCTGAAGAAGGCACGTGCTGAGGAAGCTGATGCTGCTGTAATCAAGACTGCTGTTGTAAGCGTAGACAAGGCTGCAGGCAAGGGTCTGATCCACAAGAACAAGGCTGCCCGCCTCAAGAGCCAGCTCGCTAAGAAGGCTAACGCAAGTGCATAATTTCCGATAAGGATTTCACCCGCTCGCAATTCGCAGGCGGGTGCTTGTTTTTATATCGGAAATATGCATCACTTATTACAACACCATTACATAAAAAACTCCGCCGCACTGATCAATCCTGCGGCGGAAATTATATTATCTACGATCACGGAGCAACAAGGATACGTCCTGTTCCTCTGAATACATTCACAAGACCTTCGCCCGAAGCAGCAGAGCCGATGAGAGTCTTTGTTGTTCTCTCAACTGTAAACTGCAGACCGCTGGACCATGCAATAGCATTGTTGCCATCGATCTTTACCGTATCATTGTTCAGATCCAGCACGATCAGCTCTTCTCTGGGCAGGCTGCACTCAAGCGCAACGATACCCTGACCTACGATAGCTGTATTGAACAGACCCTCTCCGCCTGCAACAGCAGAAGACAGTGTGCTTCTCATAACGGTCTTGACCTCTGCGCTATCAGAACAAGCAAGGAACAAACCATCATCAACAGTAATGCTGCCGCCCCAGTTTGCGAGATCCTCAAACAGGATGTATTTCCATGTAGGCTCCAGCACCAGAATGCCATGACCAGTATATCTGGGCTTGATAGCAGACTCGTTTGTAACCTTTGAAGAAAGCGCCTTCATGAACATATCGCCAACGCCCTTGACATTGGTGGAAGCCTCAATGTTGCCGAGCATCATCTGCATAGCGCCCGCAGAAATGATAACACCATTGCCGTTCAGCTCAACGATCACCTGCTTTTTTCTCACGCCCATTGCAGTGGTATAATATGCGGTCTCGGGCGCCTTTGCAGCGAGGCTCGATACCTTATCATACTCCAGAACAGAGAAATTGCCCAGCTTTGCTGTGACGCGACGGGCAGGCGAATTGGTAAATGCATCAATAGAAACCATATTGATTCCCTCCATATAATATAATAATTTTCATCAAAAAGCACCTCTTGCGAGGTGCTTTTCTGCTTACTTCTTATCTGCAATAGTGATATCAGCATCTGCAGCGTTCTTTCTTACGCTCTCAATGCCGTTCTCACATGCCTTCTTGCTCTTGTAACCCTCGCTTGCTGCGATAACCTGACCATTCTTAGCCTTCAGGCGGAAACGGATCTCACCCTTCTTGTCGGCATAGATCTCAAACTTGGGGTTCTTAGCAGTTGCGTAGCCCTCAACAGTCTGATCCTCTACATTAGCGATGGGAGCGTTTGTCTTAACACTGTTGCAGCCGTTCTTGCAGCTTGCAACAGCCTTGTATACTTCGCCGCCTACAGCAATAGTCTCACCATTACCTGCCTTGAGAGCAAATGTGTAACCTGTCTTTGTTTCGTTGATAACGAACTTGCCCATGATATGTACCATCCTTTCATATTATCCGAAGCATAACTTCGGTTTCCGTCGTGTATACAATAATTATAACAACAATTGAGATTATTGTCAACTAGATAGAGCAAAATCACAAAAAAATCTGCATCCTGCCAACTGATTATGTGAAAACTGTTGCAATTTTACTTGGAATATTGTATAATATAATATGTATAGCTTTCGAGCTAAATGCAACCCATTCTCACACTATCGGGAGGGATATTATATGAAACTCATTTACGCTATCGTAAACAATGATGACAGCCATGCCGTTTCCTCTGCTCTTACCAGAAGCGGCTTTCAGGCAACAAAGCTCGCCTCTACAGGCGGCTTCCTTATGGCAGGCAACACCACATTCATGATCTGCTCTGAGGATGACAAGGTAGATGAAGCCATCGAAGTCATTAAGCAGCACAGCCACAAGCGCAAGCAGTTCGTGCCGAATTCCGCAAACTTCAGCACAGGCGGCTACACCAGTTTCCCTGTGGAGGTTGCCGTAGGCGGTGCCACCATCTTTGTGACTAATATAGAAAGATTCGAGAAGGTATAATGCGCCTTTACGGAAAAAACACACTGAAAGAACGGCTTGACGCCGTCGCCGCTAACGATCATCTCCCGCACGCAATAATGCTCTACGGAGAAAAAGGAACGGGCAGACGTGTGATGGCGAACTACATCGCAAAGCTGTTCATGTGCGGTGCAGCACCTTGCGAGGAATGCCCCACCTGCTCAAAGATCAACGCCAACGCCCACCCCGATGTTATCTTCGTCAAGAAGGAATGTGGAGGCAAATACGGTCTCGATGAAAGCAAGGGCGGACAGGTTTCCATCCGCCGCATCATGGAAAGCGTTGTGGTAAAGCCAAACGACGGCAATGTCAAGGTATATGTCTTTGAAGACAGCGATGAGATGTCTGTACAGATACAGAACACTCTGTTGAAGCTGATAGAAGAGCCTGCACCGTTCCTGAGATTTGTTTTCACCTGCGAAAACACCGATTCTATAATTGAGACGATCCGCTCCCGTGTTACAGAATTTGAAGTGCCCCGCGCTTCTGCAGCGGAATGCGCTCAGATGCTGATCGACAGCGGACATCCTGCAGCTCAGGCAAAAGAGCTCGCCGAAACCCTGTCGGGCAATATCGGCAAATGTCTTGATATACTATCCGGCGACGGCGACACAGCCTTTATGGAGACTGCCCGCAAAGCGGCTGCAGCTATCGGTAGGAAAGACGCCTATTCACTTGCTGCAGCCCTTTCGGAACAGACAGGCAGACCCGAATTTGCATCTGTTCTGGGATATCTCACCGAGATCCTCCGAGATGCGCTGGCAAAGCGATGCGGAGGGAGTCTTACCTCCTGCGGCAGAAAGGAAGCCGAAGCTATTGCGTCTGCCTGCGGCGAAGAAAAACTGCTCGATATGCTGGACGCTATATTCAAGGTGGCCGCTGACGCTGCTTTAAATCTCAATCTGGCGCTGAGCGCGTCATATCTTACAACAAAACTGATCTGAAAATATAAGGAGTACAATGGATAACTACTTTACCGAAAAAATCGCACCCAAGAACAACAATCCCGAAAACAACCAGCCGAAGCAGGAAAAAAAGGAAAAACCACAGTATCAGGACAAACCGCGCAGTGAACGTCCCGATAAACGCAACAAGAACATCAAGCGCCCCGAATCGCCAAAGCCGACTATAGATAACGGAGTTGAAATTGAGATAATCGGCATCCGTTTCAAGGATGTGGGCAAGGTATATTATTTCACCCCGAACAAGGTGCAGTTCAAGGCGGGAGAAAAGGCGATCGTTGAGACCGCTCGCGGCATCGAATGCGGCGAAATAGTTCTCTCCAACCGCATGATTCCCGAAAGCAATATAGTTTCGCCTTTAAAGAGCATCATCCGCAAGGCAACCGCCGCGGATGAAAAGCAGATGGAAGAGAACATAAAAAAGGAAAAAGAGATCATGCAGGTGTTCTCTGATAAGATAGCTCAGCACAAGCTGGATATGAAGCCAATAGATATCGACTGCACATTCGACGGCAGCAAGATACTGTTCTACTTCACATCCGATGGCAGAGTGGATTTCCGCGAACTGGTAAAGGATCTCGCCGCGATCTACCGCACAAGGATCGAGCTGAGACAGATCGGCGTAAGAGACGAAGCAAAGATGCTCGGCGGTCTCGGAATCTGCGGCAGACCGTTCTGCTGCTCCAGCTTCCTCGGCGAGTTCCAGCCCGTTTCCATCAAGATGGCAAAGGAGCAGTCGCTCTCGCTTAATCCCACAAAGATCTCAGGCACCTGCGGCAGACTTATGTGCTGCCTGAAATATGAGCAGAACTGCTATGATGATTTCCTGCGCACAACGCCTAAAGTCGGCGCTTATGTGGAGACCGAAGAGGGAAGAGGCCATGTTGAGGAGGTAAACCTCCTTACAGGTATACTGAAGGTAAAACTCGATAAGAAGCCCGATGTCCCTTTCACTGTTAAAAAGGACGATGTAAAGGTCATCAAGGATGGTCAGGTAAGACTCAGCAGGGATGAGCTGAAGGCACTCAAGAATCTTGAGGATAATTAAAAATAACGTTCCCCGCAGAGAAAACTGCGGGGAATTGAGTTACAATGTGAATATTTGTTTGTATTTCACATAATTTTTATACGAATTTGTAAGATTAGGCACTTGATTTTTTCAGAAAATATGATACAATATATTAAAGGGGTAAAATCCCCGAACTAATCAAGGAGGTAAACCACAATGGCTTATGTAATTAACGATGAGTGCATCGCTTGCGGCGCTTGCGCAGGTGACTGCCCCGTAAACGCTATCTCTGAGGGCGACGGCAAGTACGTTATCGACGCTGACACATGCATCGATTGCGGCGCTTGTGCAGGTTCCTGCCCCGTTGGCGCTCCTGTAGAGGGCTAATACTTAGCTTACGCTGAAAACGGCGGATGTCTGACATCCGCCGTTTTTATTTTTACGCACAAAACATCCCCGAACAATATGCACGGGGATGTTTGCTTTTATTTAGCAGATCAAGCCTTCTTAACCTTGCGGCTGTTCCACCAGATCCAAATGGGACCTGCGAGGCATACAGAGGAGTAGAAACCGATAAGGATACCTACTGCCAGAGGCATGGAGAAGGAAAGAATAGATGTTACACCCATCATTACGCATACGATAGATGTTGCGATCATCGCAGACAGTGTAGTAGCAGATGTAACGATAGAACGTGTCATCGTCTGATTGATACTGAGATTTACAAGCTCAGCATCGGTGAACTTGCTTCCGTGTCTTGCACGGTTCTCACGCAGACGGTCATAGATGATGATAGTATTGTTGATGGAGTAACCCAGCAGT